>PQXD01000005.1:149603-158359 GCA_003194485.1 Deltaproteobacteria bacterium | reverse complement strand
GGGGTGGAATAAGGCTCTTATGACAATGAATCTCAATAATCAGCATTTCCAGAAAGTCCAGAGGGGCATAAGGCCAAAATTTGGCCGAATCGAAATCTTCGGCTGATATGATTTACGGGACACGCTCTGTTATCATGTCATCATATGCAGAAATATATACTGGCGCTTCTGCCTTGGAATTTAAGGCTGCGATATTTGCCATAATTGGCGCTTCTGCCTTGGAATTTAAGGCTGCGATATTTGCCATAATTACTGCGCTTTCTTGGGCCTCCTTACTTTTGGGATATCTTCTGATCACTAAACTTAACATTTTGAGACCACGAGATAGTTGATCCGCCCCCACAAGGGAACGAGCGATCTTATAAAGAACATCTTTAGAGTATTTTTCTTCAGGAAATAGACTCACAAATATAAAAAAAGTCTTTAAGGCCTGATCATATTTTCCTGTCTGGAGATAAAATGACCCTAGCTGAAAAATATCATTTTTTGATATCTTCTCTAGGGCAGGCCATCTCTTCAATGCGTTACCATACCAAATATCAGCGTCATCAAATTGACGCATCCGGGAATAGCAATCTCCTATACCAAAATATGCGTCCTTGACATGCTCATCATCCGGGAATCTCTTTACATACTTCTTAAAACTCTCAATTGCCCTATCAAACTTCCCCATTCGGTAATACATTTTACCAATCATAAACATAGCTTCAGGAATGTATTCTGATTCAGGATATCTCGAATAAAGACGATTAAATTCTGTCAATGCCTCTTGATAAAGATTCAAATACTCATAACTTTTGGCAAGCCTATAGATGGTTATTAAGGCATCTCCTTTTTTTAAATCAGGATAGTCGCGAATGAGATTTCTATATTGATCTACAGCTTTTAACAAATACTTTTTATTATCTGTTTTCTTTCCAAGAAAATAATAACAATCACCCACATGTCTTAATATGGATTCTTTTTCCATATCTTTGAAATCTTTATGTTGAATTATTTGCTCTAATTTGCCCAAGGCATCTTTATAGCTTCCAGACTTAAAATCCCTAATGGCAGCATTATATAAAGATGGCTCTCCGCATCTCTTATCTGCCGTTTGAGGATCTGTTCGATCCCTTGAAGCCGTCTCAAGTTGTATATTTTTTTCTGTATTCAATGAATCGGCCTTTTTCGAGGTCGAAATGCGCCCATTTTCAGGATCAATAACAGGGGGATCAAATTTTCGTATTATGAAATTCTTAATTATCCCTTTCTTTTTCAGGGTCTGCCCGGCATCCAATGCCTCCTGTCTACTTTTATATTTACCTGCCAGTACGCGGTACCACCTTCCTTTTTTAGAAAAATTCACATTTTTACAAAAAAGTTTAAGATCTTGTGCATTCAGCGATTCTATCATCGCGTTGGCCTCATCAAGATTTTTATACGCAGCTATTTGGACACTGTAGAATGCATCTTCAGCCCCTTCCCCGGAACTTTTTGCACAGGGGATAAAAATGAGCAATGCCATCAAGGCAATAAGGACAGGAAAATTGTTATGTAAAATCTCTAACTTGGAAAAGGTCATTTTTACCATCAGCAATAAAGACAATTTATGCAAATACGCTGTCAAGATTAAAGCAATTTATATACCAATTGCTCCCTGCGCTCCTCACAGGTTCAGGGTTCAGGGTTCAGGGTTTAGGGTTTAGGGTTGAGCGAAAACTTAAACCGTTGATTCGTGAGACCTGTCAATTATTTGACGAATTCTCCAATCTTTCAACGAAGGCGCGCATCTTACTATTCCCATACTACACGACACCAAGGTAACCGCTCACACTGTTAATAAACCATCACGGGGTATGCTTTTTGCTTTCTTAAAAAATCACAATCAAAACCACCGCTTATTTGTCAAGAATGGTATCTCCTCAATAAGTTGCGGTAAACGCTTTGGTATGCCAATTCTCTGGATTCCCGCCTTCGCGGGAATCCAGAAGTCAATACCCCGATTTATGAGATCTTACCAAGAATATTTTTCAGGAGATAAAATGGAGACTTACATCGCCAGGCAACCTATATTCACTAAGAGTAAAAAGGTATTCGGATATGAGCTCCTTTTCAGAGGAGGAATGTCCAACTTTTTCCCCAACGTAGATGGGGATATGGCCACGTCCAGACTCCTCTCCAGTAGCTTTCTCCTGATTGGGATGGAAAAGATCACAGGTAAAAGAAGGGCCTTTATCAATTTCACCCAAGATCTATTGGTAAACCGGATTCCCCTTATGTTCCCCAGAGAGAGAACTGTGGTTGAAATCTTAGAGGGCGTAAAACCTGAAAAGGATGTGATAAACGCATGCCGAGAGATGGCAGATAAGGGTTACTGCCTTGCACTTGACGATTTCTTATTCAGACCGAACTGTATGCCGCTTATCTCTCTGGCAAAAATCGTAAAGATCGATTTCAGATCGACACCTATGGAAGCGATATACGAGCTGGTTGAAAAATTATCTCAGTGCGATGTCGATCTCCTGGCCGAGAAGGTGGAAACTCATGAAAAGTTTCAGAAAGCCTTGGAAATGGGTTTTGTTTATTTTCAGGGATATTTTTTCGGTAGACCTCAGATCTTGAAAGGAAGGGATATCCCGACCTCCAAGATTACGCTGATGCAAATAATGGCCGAAATTAACAAGGAAGACTTCCGATTTGATGAGTTAGAGAGATTTATATCGCGTGATGTTGGTATTTCTTACAAACTATTGCGGTATATCAATTCCGCCTATTTCAGCAGGCTGGAAAATATATCTTCTATCAAACAGGCGACTGTTCTTCTTGGAGAATATGAATTAAGGCGCTTCCTTTCTCTTGCAGCGATGACAAAACTGGCCTCTGACAAGCCTGATGAATTGGTTCGGGCTTCCATTATCAGAGCCAAATTTTGTGAATTGATGGGAGGTCGGGGCAGCTTCATGGCCAAGCCGTCGACACTCTTTACCGTCGGGCTCTTTTCACTCATTGATGCCATAATGGATGACTCAATGGAGAACCTGATGAAAAAACTTTCCTTGTCAGAAAGTATCAAGAATGCCCTTGTATATAGAAGAGGAGAATTAAATCATTATTTGAAGCTTGTGGTATATTACGAAAAGGGAGATTGGGAAGGAGTTGCTGAGATGGCGGGCATTCTTGGTTTGGGTGAAGAGGATCTCCCCCGCTATTATATGGACTCCGTATACTGGGCAGATTCCTTCATGGTCATCTAAAAATTTATGGTACCACCAACCAGAGGTGATGGTACCAGTGGAAAAATCTGCCTACCCCGTGAACAGTTGCGCGATTTCTTATCAGCTTTGGACTATGACGGCTTGTTTAGAAGTCCTTGAAATCACCGTCATCCAGGGGGATAACCTGATTAGGTTTCATTTCCTCTGCTTTGGGAATGGCTATTTGTTTGCCCTTGACCATTTCTGCCGGTTTTCGGACCGTGCTACCAGCCCCTTTACTTTCTGCATCAGTCTGTCCGCCTTTTAGGTCACGACGGCCACTGGTTTTGAATATTGAAACCGTGGAAGAAAGCTCTTCTGCCGAGGCTGCACCGTTTTGAGCCACCTTGTCTATTTCGGAGATGGCCCTATTCACCTGCTCGATTCCTTCTGATTGTTCCTGGATGGCAGCAGCAATCTCAGAGATCAGGCCGGCCACTTTGTGTGTGCTAACAGCTACCTCACGATATTTCTCGTCGGTCTCTTGAACCAGGTCTGTCCCATTCTTAATCTTGTGGACGATATCTTCAATGAGCTTTTCCGTATTTTGGGCTGCTTCGGCAGACCTCATGGCCAGGTTTCTGACCTCCTCAGCCACCACGGCAAACCCGGAACCGGCCTCCCCTGCACGAGCTGCCTCCACAGCGGCATTCAGGGCAAGCAGGTTTGTCTGGAAGGCGATTTCCTGGATGGTTTTGATGATCTTGCCGATGTTATCACTGGCCGCTGATGTCTCTTGCAAGGAGCTTATCAACGCCTTCATCGAAACGTTTCCATCTGCCAGGACCTGTTCCGTAGCACCCATCAGCCTGTTCCCTTCATTGCTGTTTTCAGTGTTCTTTTTCATCATTGATGATATTTCTTCTATGGACGAGGAAGTCTCTTCTACCGCACTTGCCTGCTCGCTTGCTCCCTCAGCTAATTGTATGGCGCTTTCTTCTACGATACCGATTGTTTTGTTCAAGTACTCAGCCATATGAGAGAATGAATCAGCCAGAGCACCTAATTCATCGCGAGATTTGAGGGTCAAGTGACGGGTCAAATCCCCGCTCGCTATGGCGTCGGCCTGGTCCTTTAACATCTTGACAGGATTGACGACCAGCCTGGCAATCAAAAAATAGACCGACAGAATGGTTAAAAGGGCACCGCCGAGACCCATGATCAAGTTCCTGGTGCGAAGGGCAGAAATGCTTGCATACATTTTTTCGTTGAGCTGTCTGACAACTAATCCGCCCAGGACATGATGGCTTGAGCCATGGCAATGATAACAGCGCGTTTCATTCAAGATTGGGCGCAGCACTGAAAAATATCGTTTTCCTCCTATGATCTCTTCGTAGCCTGTTTTCAGGACCTTGCCGTCACTCAACATGGTATCCAATGCCTCTTTGAGGGAAGCTTCACGGATCTGTTGGGTTAGATATGTCCCCTCCTTTTCTGTCTCGGAGGCATAAACAACCTTTTTGTCAGTACCAAAGATGAGGACCTCCATATCTTTGGCACTCTTTCTCAACTCGGCCATTTGTTTTTTGATGGTGCGGCTATCACCTTTGGACATGGGAAAAATCATACTCGTGTATATTGAATCGGCCAATTCATGGCCTGCCTCATTGGTCTTTTCCCTAACATCCTTTGTGTGATCCCACATGTTGACATAGATGATAGAGCCAAGCACGACCAGAAAAAGTGTTGTGAGGGCAGCAAGCACCTTAGCCTGCAGGCTCCCAAACAATTCTCTTAACATTTTTTCATCCTCCTATATGCATCAGCTTATTCCCAGTAAGGATCAGTGCGCCCCGCCATGGATCAGGGGCTTGTAATCAAAGGCAGCTACTCGTTCTTGGCTGTGACACGTCTCGCAGTCCTTTGCTGTCAGGTTCTTCTTGAGATCCTCAGGGTCCTCGGATTCTATATGAAGACTTCCTGGGCCATGGCATACCTCGCATCCTGCATTCTTTAGGTGAGGTGTATCCTGTAAGGACTGAAAGCCGCCCGGCTTTCCAAATCCGGTCGTATGGCACTCAAAACACGTGCGAAACTCGGCGTCAGTGAGGTTTTTTCTCATACTTGAGATGCTTTCATAAGAATGGGCCTTTTTGGCGTATGTTTTAAAGCTTTTGTATTCGTCTTCATGGCACTCCTGGCAGGCCTCCGAGCCAACATAGGTTTTCTCTGCAGCCCAGACAGATGCAAGCTTTAAGGAACACCATACAAGACTCCCCATTGCCACTATCCCACAGCAGAGCGTAAAACAGATCACAGATTTCATTTTTTCCATCATATCCGCCTCCTTTGCGAAGGATCTCCCAATCTCTTTTTTTGTTTGTATCGGGATCCCATACCTGTTCGATGCCCATTCCGGGCAAGTTTGTTGCCGTAACGTTAGTAATTTTACCAACGTTGTAATTTTACCCTGGTCTAACATCTTTAGTGAGTTATCGACCATAATCAAAAAAACTTTAATTACCTGCTTCCTGGTGCGCGGGTAATTCAAGTTTTTTTTCCATTGTACCGAAAGGTACATCATTAATAGTGATTAATGATAAAGGAGGTTATAAACAATGCAGGTTGAACCAAAAGAAACGACAGGAGGCAAAATGTCTCCAGCAAGCAGAGAGGGAAAGTATCTCACCTTTGAGTTGGATGGCGAAGAGTATGGCCTGGAGATCCTCAAGGTAAAAGAGATCATAGGTATCATGAACATCACCTCTGTGCCTCAGACACCGGACTATGTAAAAGGGGTCATAAATCTCAGGGGGAAGGTCATTCCTGTGATTGATCTCCGCTTGAAGTTCGCTATGGAGCCGCTCGAATATAGTGAACGTACATGCATAATCATAGTTGATATTACAGGTACATCCGGAAAGAAGGTAATGGTGGGTATAGTGGTGGATTCCGTGTCTGAGGTCCTGAATATCAAGAGCGATGAAATAGAAGATACCCCGAGCTTTGGGAGCAGATTAAGTACCGAGTATATCATGGGTATGGCCAAGGTAAAGGGAGGTGTCAAGATACTGCTCGATATTGATCAGGTATTGAATGCTGAAGAACTTAACATTTTAGACAAAGCGGCATGAAATTAGAAATTCGGGTTAGCATGAAGGCCAAATTTCCAATTTCCTAATTTCAACGTTCCGTGAACGCTTACAAGAGAATAATCATGTTTAATAATCTAAAGTTAGGGACCAAGATAGCCGGCGGATTTGCAATTATGCTGGTCTTGCTCATTATAGTGGCCTTTGTGGGCTACAATAATATAAATCAATGCGGAAAGGCCTTTGATAATTACGTGTCACTTACGAATAGACAAGACCTTGCTGGTGAAGAAATGGTAAAGGGCGCCAGGGGATTATTGGCCTTGGGTGATAAGCTGCGTTCCGAGCAGGAAGAGCTGATACATTCCCGGATTACTGCGGCCAACAGTATTATGCTTATCGGGACGCTGATAGGGATTATCCTTGGATCCATGCTTGCCTTTTTTATTACGCGTTCCATCACCAAACCCATCAACCGTGTCGTTGACGGCCTGTCCGATGGGTCCGATCAGGTTGCCGCTGCCTCCGGTCAGGTCTCATCCGCCAGCCAGTCCCTGGCCGAGGGCGCTGCAGAGCAGGCATCGAGCATTGAGGAGACATCTTCTTCCCTGGAAGAGATGACCTCCATGACAAAGCAGAATGCGGACAATGCCGGTCAGGCAAATGCCCTCATGAAGGAGACAACCCAGATAGTCGGCAAGGCCAATGATTCCATGTCCGAGTTGACCCGTTCCATGGAAGAGATATCCAGGGCAAGCGAGGAGACGTCCAAGATCATAAAGACAATAGATGAGATCGCGTTCCAGACAAACCTGCTCGCGCTGAACGCAGCGGTTGAGGCGGCCCGTGCCGGTGAGCATGGCGCCGGATTTGCGGTGGTGGCGGAAGAGGTCAGGAATCTTGCCATGCGGTCTGCAGAGGCCGCCAAAAACACGTCAGACCTGATCGAAGGCACTATCAAGAGTGTCAAGGATGGATCCGGGCTTGTGGCCAGGACGAATGAGGCCTTTGCCGAAGTGGTCCAGAGTGTATCCAAGGCGAATGAGCTTGTGGGTGAGATTGCCGCTGCCTCCAATGAGCAGTCCCAGGGCATTGATCAGATCAACAGGGCCGTGGCCGAGATGGACAAGGTCATCCAGCAAAATGCGGCCAATGCCGAGGAGTCTGCCTCTGCATCTGAAGAGCTGAATGCCCAGGCCGAACAAATGAAGGCCTTTGTGGGCGACCTGATGGCCCTGGTCGGCGGTAATGGTAATGGAACAGGCAGGAGGCAGCCTGGGGTAATGAAAAAGACAAAGACCATAGGCAAAAAGGTCCTTGAGGCCTCGGTGGGAAAGGTCAAGAATAAGGCAGTAGCAGCTCACGGTGCAGAGGAAGTCAGGCCTGAAGGGGTCATTTCCATGGATGACGGGGATTTCAGGGATTTTTAGACATTGACAAGACAATAAATACTACCTATTATCGTATGAATAATACGTAAAATAGGAGGTATAGAATGAGAACCAAGAGAAAGGTCAGCTTGACCATCGATGGAGAGCTCTATGCGGCTATCGAAAAGGCATCAGAAACTCTCAATATGGCAAAAAGTCAGCTTGCCCAGGAGGCCTTCAGCTTATGGCTAAAAAAGGAAACAGATGCCCTCATGGCAAAAGGTTATGAAGAAATGGCTAAAGAGGACAAGGCCTTTGCAGATATCACATTTGAAGCCCAGAGAGAGGTCTTATAATGGCCAATTTCCCCAAAAGAGGTGAGGTATGGCTTGTTAACTGGAATCCTGCCAGGGGAAGTGAACAGGCAGGTAAACGACCTGCACTTGTTATTCAGAATGATATTGGCAATGAAAAGGCACCAACGACTATTGTGGCTGCAATTTCAAGCTCCGTGAAGATTTATCCCATGAATGTTGAAGTTAAACCCCCTGATGGAGGGCTTGATCGTCCTTCGATCATAAAAACAAGCCAGATACTTACAGTTACAAAGCAGAGATTGGAGAAACGCCTTGGCAGAGTCAGCAAGGTCAGGATGGATGCAGTTGATAAGGCCATTAAATTGAGTCTGGCACTATCATGAATTATACGCTTGATCATGTATGAACTGAGGGACACTGATTTTGAAAAGATTCGCCGTCTTGTCTATGAGCAGTGCGGCATCAACCTGCATGAAGGCAAAAAGGAGCTTGTAAAGGCCCGGCTGGGCAAGCGCCTGAGGCAAGGTAACTTCAAATCTTTTGCAGATTACTATCGTTATGTGACGACCGAAGAGGGAGTCAGTGAGTTTGTTACCATGATCGATTCCCTTTCTACCAATCTGACGAGTTTTTTCAGGGAAGACAGCCACTTCCGGAAACTTAGCGAGATCGTTCCCAATGAGTCTGTCCCGCAAATATTAGTTGCAAAATGAGGCCGAATTCGGTAAAATATTATATAATTTCAACATGATAATTGCTTTTTGAGGGCCTCATGAACTACAATTTCAGAAGCTATAATCC
>PQXD01000005.1:144142-148046 GCA_003194485.1 Deltaproteobacteria bacterium | reverse complement strand
GGGGTGGAATAAGGCTCTTATGACAATGAATCTCAATAATCAGCATTTCCAGAAAGTCCAGAGGGGCATAAGGCCAAAATTTGGCCGAATCGAAATCTTCGGCTGATATGATTTACGGGACACGCTCCAATATTATAAAGACAACCAATAATGGTCACCGCAGGCCTAAGCTAAGGGTGTGGAGCGCAGGCTGTTCAACAGGAGAGGAACCATATTCCATTGCTATAATATTAAGTGAATTAGTTAATGGAAATAATATAGACATGAAGATATTGGCCACTGATATCTCCACAAAGGTACTTAAGACCGCTGTAGACGGCATATACCCAAAGGAAAGAGTAAAGAATATTCCTACTCAGTTGCTCAGAAAATATTTCCAGATTGGTCAGAAGGCCTGGAGTGGACATTATCGTGTAAAGAGGGAGCTAAGGGATATCGTCAAATTCATGAGATTCAATCTCATGGAAGATCTACAGTCCAATAATATCTTTGACGTCATATTCTGCAGGAACGTAATGATATATTTTGATAAGGTGACACAAAATAACCTGGTGAACAGATTTTATGACCGTCTCAAGAAAGGAGGTTATTTATTTATCGGACATTCTGAAAGTCTGACCGGATTAACGCATAGATTCAAATTTATCGAACCAAGTATCTATCGTAAATAATCCTATGAACCAGATTGTAGTTGGAATCTCAGATCTGAAGGTAAGCGGGAATATAGGGGATGTGTTGATTACTTATGCCCTTGGTTCATGTATCGGTGTGGCCGTTTATGACCCCAGCGTAAAGGTTGGAGGGCTCCTGCACTACATGCTTCCCGATTCATCGATTGACGGTAATAAGGCAAAAAAAATCCGGCAATGTTTGCCGATACTGGGATACCTCTCCTTTTTAAATCCTGTTACAAGCTGGGGGCTGAAAAAAAGCGGATGATCGTAAAGATTGCCGGCGGGGCCAGTATCATGGATGACATGAACTACTTTCGGATCGGTCAGAAGAACATAACCGCCTTAAGAAAGATGTTCTGGAGGAATAATGTCATAATAAATGGCGAAGACATCGGTAAAAACCATAACCGGACCGTTCAACTGCATATCTCTACCGGTAAGGTCCTTGTTAAGAATTCTGCTAATGTCTTTGAGGAGTTGTAGCTACCGGAGGTTATTATGATCAGCGACAAGATCCTAAAATCCATTAATAATCTCCCTGCGTTCCCGGCAACGGTTCATAGGGTCTCAGAAGTGATCAGTGATCCCGATTTTTCAGTGGGTGATCTGGTCAATGTCATTAAATACGATCAGTCAATAACGGCAAATATCCTCAAAATGTGCAACTCGCCATATTTCGGTATCCGGTACAAGGTAAATTCCCCGCGCGAGGCAGTCGTCTATCTGGGACGGAAAAACATCCTCAATGTAGTCTATACGGCAGGGACCTCAAGATACTATAAGAAGGTCAAGGGGTATTACTGGGAGGCAACCAAACTGTGGGAACATTCCGTAGGGGTGGCCCTGATGTCCCAGATTCTGGCCAAAAAGATCTATGATCGTGAGGCCCCCGAGCTTTTTACAGCAGGTCTGCTACATGATATCGGGAAGGTTGTGCTGGGGGAATTTGTCCATGAGTCGTTTCAAGAGATCATGGATCTTGTCTCGAATCAGGGATATGCCTTTCTTGAAGCGGAAGAAAAGGTAATCGGCATTAATCATGCAGAACTTGGCGGAGAAATAGCATCTCTCTGGAACTTTCCCAAGGAGATAAGAGACGCCATTACCTATCACCATAGACCCGACTTGATGGAAAAAGGTGACGATAGCATCCCCTGGCTTATCTATCTTGCAGACCAGGCCTGTATGATGATGGGGATCGGCGGCGGAGCGGACGGCTTGGCCTACAGGGGATTGAAAGAGGTTATCAATAAATTCGGGCTTCGCCAGAGGGACTTTGAGGAGAGTATTGTCCTGCTGTTGAAAGACCTGGATGAGGCAAAGGAATTGCTCGACCTGGCGGAGAATGAGTAACCTTGAACGCTGAACCTTGAACCTTTGAACGGTCACTAAGGAGCTACTATGTCTTTCAATTTATTGATTGTGGATGACTCAAGGTCAATGCGTGCCGTTATAAAGAAGACCATTTCAATGTCAGGCTTTAAGATGGATCAGTGTGTTGAGGCCAGAAACGGTAGAGAGGCGCTGGATGTATTGGCAAAGGCTTGGGTGGACGTGATTATATCGGACATAAATATGCCCGAGATGAACGGATTAGAACTTTTAGAGGAGCTGAAGAAGGACAGCCTCCTTAAAGAAATTCCCACTATAGTGATAAGCACAGAGGGCAGTGAAAAACGCATTCAGGATGCCTACGATCTGGGGGCAAGGGGCTTCATAAAAAAACCTTTTTTGCCTGAAGAGATAAAAAAAGTCCTTTATGAGGTTATAGGGGTAAGTGATGAAGGAGAATATGGAGAAGATAAGGGAGACGATGACACCTTCGATTTTTGAGGTCTTTGAGAAGATGTTCTATATCTTTCTCGAACCCCTGGATATCAGGTATGATGAATATGATATGGAGGCCACCATAAGTTTTGACGGGACCATAAGTGGTGATGTCAAGGTCTTGCTTTCCAGGAGTATAGTAAAAGCCATGGTTCAAAACATGCTGGGGCTCAAGGAAGATGAGATTACCGGGCAGGATATGGAAGACTGCTCAAAGGAAGCGGTCAATATGATCTGCGGGAGTTTCCTGAGCAGACTTGATAGTACGAAGGTATTTAATCTGTCTTCTCCATCATTTAAAGAACCCGGAGACCTTGAATCGGGGGAAGATATCTGCAGGATGGATTTTGACTCTGATAATGGAAAGATCGGTGTGATAGTGAGGAGTCTGTGACCTTGAAAAGAATAAAGGTACTCATCGTTGATGATTCCGCTATCGTGAGAAAGATATTTTCTGAGGAACTCTCAAAATTTCCCGATATTGAGGTAGTGGGAACGGCCCCTGACCCCTATGTTGCCAGGGATAAGATCGTAAAGCTCAACCCTGATGTGATCACTCTGGATATCGAGATGCCGAAGATGGACGGTCTTACATTTCTCAAGAAGCTGATGAGATATTATCCATTGCCGGTAATCATAGTCAGCTCCTTGACACCAAAAGGGGGAAAATTGACGTTAGAGGCCATAGATATCGGGGCAGTGGAAGTCATCGCAAAGCCTGGCGGTTCTTATACGGTCGGGGATATGAGTACGCAACTGGCAGAAAAGATCAGGGCCGCATCAAGGGTAAAAATAGCAAGGAAGGATCCAGATAATCAACCGGCTTCCGTAAGGTCTGAGCCGATAAAGGCCCTTTCAAAGACCTCTAATAAGGTTATCGCTATAGGCGCCTCTACAGGCGGGACAGAGGCGCTGAAGAATGTCCTGTCCAGGATGCCTTCCAATTCACCGGGGATAGTCGTAGTGCAACACATGCCGGCCAAGTTTACAACGGCATTTGCAGAGAGATTGAATGATATCTGTCAGATCACGGTAAAGGAGGCCAGAAATAACGATTCTGTAAACCCGGGGTTTGCACTGATTGCCCCTGGTAATTACCACATGATCCTGAGGAGGAGCGGTGCCAGGTATTACGTTGAGATCAAGACTGGTCCAATGGTTCACCATCAGCGTCCCGCGGTTGACGTACTGTTTAAGTCAACTGCCCAATATGCAGGCCCTAATTCGATCGGCGCCATACTCACCGGTATGGGGGCAGATGGGGCAGAAGGGCTCCTAAGAGTCTGTCCCGCAAATATTAGTTGCAAAATGAGGCCGAATTCGGTAAAATATTATATAATTTCAACATGATAATTGCTTTTTGAGGGCCTCATGAACTACAATTTCAGAAGCTATAATCCGGA
>PQXD01000005.1:138595-143380 GCA_003194485.1 Deltaproteobacteria bacterium | reverse complement strand
TATGGCAGCAAACGTGGTGATGAACTTCCTGAGGATTTGAGTACTGCAGAAAAAAGGCTTGCAAAGATCAAAGAGGCTAAAAAATACCTGGAAGCCAGAAAAAAGGCTGAAGCCAAAAAGAGCAAGGAGTCTCATAAGAAACACGGCAGAAAATCTCAAAAGCCTGACGACACAGTGAAGCCTGAAACCAAGGTCAATATGACCGATTCTGAGAGTCGTATTCAGAAGACGTCCAAAGGTTATATTCAAGGTTATAATGCTCAGGCCGTAGCTACAGAAGACCAGATAGTTATTGCCTGTGACGTGGTGAATGAGGCCAATGACATTCATCAGCTTAAACCTATGCTGGAGCAGGCACAGCAGAATCTTTCAGAAATAGATGTTTACGCAAAGACAGTCCTTGCTGACGCAGGGTATTGCAGTGACGATAATCTTGAATACCTGGAATCCAAGGATGAAATAAACGCTCTTGTTTCAACCCGGAAAGAGCAAGAGATGAGAAAGGCCGAATCCGGCTCCAAAAATATCAGGCACCGTTCCGACAGATACAAGGCCATGGACAGGAACCTCCAAAACCCAGTCAGTCGATATATTTATGGATTTCGCAAGCGAATAATTGAACCTGTATTTGGGCAGATGAAACATTGTCAGGGTTTCCCCGGCTTTCTCTTACGTGGACTTGAGAAGGTTAAGAACGAATTCACCTTATGGTGCAGTGCGCACAATATTTTGAAGCTATACAGATATGGCGACAGAAAAACGGCAATATGAGCATAAAATAGAGGAAAACAGGGGGTGGAATAAGGCTCTTATGACAATGAATCTCAATAATCAGCATTTCCAGAAAGTCCAGAGGGGCATAAGGCCAAAATTTGGCCGAATCGAAATCTTCGGCTGATATGATTTACGGGACACGCTCCTAAGGATGAAGCAGGCCGGCGCAAAGACAATTGCCCAGGATGAGAAATCATGCGTTGTCTTCGGAATGCCGAAGGAGGCGGTAAAAATGGGCGCTGCAGATAAGGTGGTACCGTTGGACCGGGTCGCGGAAGAGATAGTGAGGATGGTGTGAATTATGGAATGTGATTCTTTGATGAATTTGATTGACGGCATGGCCTCTGAATTTTTATTTCTCGAGACCAGGGAAATCGACATACCGACTGCGGGCAAGCTCCTTAATAATCTGGATGACATAATAAAAGAAGCAGATGACCTGAAGATAGCTCAGTTAAAGAGGATGGCCAGTGGATTGAGCAGTCTTCTGGAGAAGATCATCCTTGATAGTATAGAGGACAAAGAAGCGGGATTTAATATCCTTGAAAAAGGAATTTCCCTCTTGCAGGAGATTGGTGACAGTTTCAGGAATACCGGCGGTTATGAGGGTGATATCGATGGTTTTATGGGCTCAATTGCCGCACTTACAGGGGATCATATAGCGGACGATGTGACTGAGGCCTCTAAAGAGGAATCACAGCCTTCTGAAAAGGCCAAGGTTCAGGACGAGTCCTTGTTGAGGGATTTTATCATTGAGAGCCTGGAATACATCGATGAGATCGAAACCAACACATTGAATCTGGAACAGGAGCCTGAGAACAAAGATCACATCAATGCCATCTTCAGACCGTTTCATTCCATCAAGGGAGTAGCCGCTTTTCTTAATCTGGAACAGATCAGAGATCTTGCCCACGACCTGGAGACCCTTCTGGACCAGGCAAGAAATGACGAACTGCCCATGACTTCCCAGGCTATAGATGTAGTCCTGGATGGAGCCGATGCCCTGAAGGCAATGATCACCAGGTTGAGAGATGACCTGGAAGGAAAGGTGCCAGAACCCCTGGATATAGATATTTCCGCCTTAAGGAAGCGGGTAAAGGCTGCCCAACAGGGGATTTCGGATACAGAGAAGACGCTGAAATTGGGAGAGATACTGGTTGAGGATGGCGCCACAACGCGGGAGTCCTTGGAAGAGGGCCTGAAAGCTGCGCAGGCAGAACCCTCGAAAAAGATAGGGGAGATCTTGATAGATGAGGGTAAGGTCAGCCCGAAACAGGTATCTCAAGCCCTGAGAAAACAATCAAAACAGGCCATGGATACCGCTACGATAAGGGTAGATGTAAAGAAGCTGGATGATCTTATTGATATGGTCGGTGAATTGGTAATCACCCAGTCGATGATCAGGCAGAATCCTATTATTCAATCGAATATGGACAGAAAGCTGGCTAAGGACATCTCCCAACTATCCAGTATTACATCAGAACTCCAAAGGACATCCACCAGCTTGAGGATGGTGCCGATCAAGCAGACCTTTCAGAGGATGTCCCGCCTGGTAAGAGACCTCTCCAGAAAGGTCGGGAAATCGATTGGCGTCGTTATGGAGGGCGAGGATACTGACATAGACAAAAATATGGTGGACGAGATATATAACCCCCTTGTGCACATGGTACGAAATGCGGTGGATCACGGCATAGAGTCCAGGAAGGAAAGAATAAAATCGGGTAAACCCGAGAAAGGTCTGGTTCAACTCAAGGCCTATCATAGGGGCGGCAGTATTGTAATCGAGATATCTGATGACGGAAAGGGGCTGGATAAGGACAAGATACTGAAAAAGGCCATTGAAAATGGAGTTATTAACAGCTCGCAAGGCCTTTCAGATCAGGAGATATATAAGTTGATTTTTCATCCGGGTCTTTCCACTGCCAAGGAGGTAACGGATGTCTCGGGCAGGGGAGTCGGGATGGATGTGGTGAAGCAGGCGGTGGAAAAATTGTCAGGGAAGATAGAGATCAATAGTGTCTATGGCAAGGGAACCAGCATTATGACGTTTTTCCCCCTTACCATGGCCATTATTGACGGCATAACCGTGAGGGTGGGTAAAGAAAGATATATCATCCCTACGGGTGCTATCAGACAACTGCTGCGCCCTCCACGAGAATCTTACAGCAATGTGGTCGGCAGGGGTGAAATGATAAATGTAATGGGCGACCTAATGCCGCTGATGAGATTACATAAATTTTTTGGGATAGAGTGCGAGCATAAAAATCCATGGGAAGCCATAGTAGCGGTGATTGAAGGTGAAGACAAGTCTGAGTGCATCATGGTGGATGAGATTATTGGTGAAGAGGAAGTAGTGATCAAGGGCCTTGGCGAGGGCCTGAAAGATATCAAAGGGGTTTCCAGCGGCGCTATCATGGGAGACGGCAATGTAGGATTGATATTGGATCCGGAGGGTCTGTTTGAATTGAGTGAGATGTAGGATAAAAGCTAACTACTCAGGTTATCAGGTTCACGGTTCAAGGTTAAAAAACGATGAAGATGTAGTTACAAAAAGAGGCAAGGCCATGGGTTCTGATAAAAATATGAAAATATTGATAGTTGATGATTTTGCCACGATGAGAAAGGTCATTAAAAACCTTTTGAGACAGATTGGGTATCAAGATGTCACCGAGGCCGAAGACGGTATTCACGCCTTGAAGGAATTGAAAACGCAAAAGATAGATTTTGTCATCTCCGACTGGAACATGCCCAACATGACTGGCATTGAGCTTCTGAGGGCCGTAAGGGCGGATAGTGAACTAAGCAGTCTGCCATTTCTGATGGTTACTGCAGAGTCTCTCAAGGAAAACGTTGTGGAGGCGGTCAAGGCAGGTGTCAGTAACTATATTGTAAAACCCTTTACTGCCGAGGTCCTGAATGAAAAAATCAAAAAAATTATAGAGAAACAGTAGGGAGCAGGATATGGATGTCAGATTTATCAATCCCTTTTTGGAGGCGACGATAGATGTCTTAAAGACCATGGCCTTTATTGAACCGAGTCCGGGCAGACCATATCTTAAAAATGACAGCCTGGCCATAGGCGATGTCTCAGGGATAATAGGTTTTACAGGGGCGGCAACCGGTTCAATGGCCCTGAGTTTTTCCGAGGGTTGTATATTGAAGATTGTATCAAATATGTTGGATGAAGATATCAAAGAGATAAATGGTGATATTAAGGATGCCGTTGGCGAGATCACAAATATGGTCTCAGGAGCGGCCAGAAAGAAGCTGGAATCGCTCGGCTTGAGTATTTCCGCTGCCATCCCCACTGTAGTCGCAGGCAAGGGTCACTCGGTCTCCCATACCATGGGCGGCCCCAGTATTATTATCCCCTTCGAAACAGAACAAGGGCCTTTTGTTGTTGATGTCTGTGTAGGTGAGATGAAATAAGGTCACTGTGGCGGATGCGGGTACTTTCGGATTGAGTGGTCATAATCAGGCTTTTTCATTATAATCTAAGGATCTCTCTGTTTTTTTTAAACACATACTTGATGATCATTTCTCTATCGTCTTCTGATAATTCTATAAATTTGACAATATAATATTTGCCTTTTCTCTGGTATAGTTCGTCGGAAAAAAGAACAGCAGGCCCCTGAATTCAAGGAAGCGTTCAAAATTCGTTCTGGAATCGAAGCGACCAACTCGGAGCTCAACCGAGCGTATGGGGCGAAGAAGGTATGGACCAGGGGATTCAACAGAGTCAATTATTTGACGAATTCTCTAATCTCTCAATGAAGAACCATATCCCAAATCATTACAAAGCAAATAGATCTCTTATTCCAAAACTACAGGACGGAACAGCGACCCATAGAGCGCGCTTCAGATATACCCAAAGAACCCATATGCGTGAAATCAGACTGGCTCAACCTGCCAGGTTTGTGGACCTGAGGGAAAAACCTCCCCGGAAGGACCTTTCGTTGCCCTCCAGTGCTTTATCTTCCTCTGAAAAGTACGAAGCTGGCCATCCTGAAA
>PQXD01000005.1:103084-133962 GCA_003194485.1 Deltaproteobacteria bacterium | reverse complement strand
ATAGGAGGGGATATATACTAACCGTCAAGCACCCGGCTATCGCCGCCACAGGCACGTTAAATGATACGGAAATAACATTGACGGAAAATCACCGTCATGGACAAATTTTTCGTTTTGTGAAAAAAAAATTAGAAAAATTGAGGAGTTGACTCAAAAAATGGTTGCTCTATGAAAGAATCTTCAGACCAATGGCAGTAATTGTATGGCAAGCAGCCTACCCGGTGCTTGCTGCCTGTATCTTATATGAAATATCCAGAGTTTAATAATTTAATTGACGTTGATTTGGTGAATTGCTATCATAGCGGCATGCCTCGACACAGACGACTCAATGTCCCCGGTGCGATTCATTTCATCATGTCATCACCAGGGGTCTGAATCGTCAGATATTTTTCTTGATGATAAGGACCGGAACGATTTTCTGTTTCGTCTTGAAAAAGGGCTTTCAGTTACCGGTTGCAGGTGTTATGCATGGGTGCTGATGTCCAGCCATGTCCATCTACTTATCCGCACACATAATAGACCTCTTGGGGATCTGATGCGGAAAGTCCTCACCGGTCATGCCATCTCCTTTAACCGTCGGTATCGTCGAACCCTTCTGCGACACTCGATTCCATCTATTGTCCGGTTGCACCTATTACTTCGTTTAAGATCGACCAATGTCGCCAGAAAGGGAGAATGGTCAAGTTCAGGTCTCCTACTTTTTCAACTCTTTCGTCATCCCTTGAGATTACAAGGCATTGTCTGCATTTGAAGCGTTCGGCAAATCTCATCAGGGGCTTCAAATCCCTCATTTTGACATTTTCCCTGATCTTGATCTCGACGGGTAATATTCTCCTGTAATCATCTATTACGAGATCAACTTCTTCTTTCTGCGGTGAGCGGTAGAAGAATCGTGCCCTGAAAAGGTTGGCAAAATAACCCTCAAGCAGACTGTGATAATCAGGCTTATCTGACCTTAGTGCTGATGTAAATCCAGTGTTGGAAAGATAAACTCGTTTCAGTTTCTTTTCACTTGTCAGCCTATTACTTGAGAAGTTGTACAGTTTAGTTATCAATAATGAATAGTCTAGATATGAGACATAATTGGAGATGGTGCGTTGATCAACTTTCAGGTCATCACCCAGACTGCTATAATCCAGATACATGCCGGGCATGTATGCAGTTATTTCCAGCAAGCGGAATAGGAGTTGGGGGCGGTTTATCGTAAAGGACTCTGGGATATCCTTAAAGATAACACGCTCAAGCAAACTCTCTCTGAAATATTTTTTTAGCGCAAAGTCATCAAAACCTATGGCCTCGATAAATCCCCCTTTTTTAAGATACTCTTGAAACAGATCTATGATTTCGACTTTGTAGAGGTTTTCCCTGGTCTTATCAATTGAGATGCCTTTGAACTCAATGAACTCATCAAATGTAAAGGGCTCGACACAGAACTCAAAAAAGCGGCCCGCAAGGCTCTCCTTAATCTCTTTCTTCAAGATTAGAGCCGCTGATCCCGACAATATGATCTTGAAATTTGGGTAACGGTCATAAATGAGCTTGACCTTGTTGAACCAATTATCCAGTTTTTGAACCTCATCCAAAAAAAGATATATTCGTTTTTCCTCGTCCAGCCTATATTTTAGGATATCCTGCTCGTATGTTTCAAGAATTTCGTTCAGGCTGAAAGCCTGCTCGTCAAATGAAAAATAGAGTATGCAAAAGGACCTGCCCTTTTCTTTTTCGAGCAGGTAATCAATGAGCTGATACATAAGAGTAGTCTTTCCGGCTCGTCTCATTCCAAAGAGCATGATAATTTGTCTGTAATCAAAAAATGAAAGTATTTTGTCAAAGATCTCCCGTCTTTTTCCAAGCAGACCTTTTGGAACCCTTGACGTCTTCCACCACGGGTTGAATTCATGCAAGCGCATATAATTACCTTCTAATGTAATTGTTCTTGAAATATAATAACATTGCAATGTTATTATAATTATGTCAAGTGATTTTTCTGAATTAGGAAAACTGCGGGACGTGGTATCTGAGTCAAATCAATCTTTCATTTTCCTGTCAAGGGCCTCGGATATAGTAGACGCGGAAACTCCCTCTTGGCGTGCTACTTCCACCAATGAAATTTCAAGAATCTCTATCAATTAATATACTATCTGTGCCCTGACCTGACAAATCCGTCTTATACGACTACCCATCCGCAGTTTCTGTGAATTGATATTTTCTTTTCGGCATATTCGTTCGATGAACTCAGCAATTTTTTGCCAGAATTAAGTTAAGGAAATCAACAATGTCCCGTATGTAGACCCGGACTATCCAGGAATTCCTGTTTTACCAAACGGACCTCGTCTTCCCGGTGCCTGACCTCTCCATCCAGTCTGGCCTCAAGCAGTCGGTGCAGTATTGTCCGGAAGAGAGGGCCGGGCTCCAGACCCATATCCTTTAAATCATCTCCTGTGAGCAGGGGCCTTACATCCTGCAGCTCGGTGATATACTTGGATATGGCCTGCCTGGCGTCTTCGTTCTGAGTAATTGAAAGGATATGAAGGAGCAGATCAATATCCAGGCCTTTCAGCAGCCAATAGACCTCACTGGACTTCATAAAGGATCGCCGCGAGAGAAGATCAAGGACCTTTATTGAAACCTTACGTTCTTCCATAAAGATATTCCTCTCTGATCCAACAAGGCCCAGACGGTCCATAACTTCCAGAACTTCCTGAGAATTCAGTCCTTCAAGAAGTGCCAGCAGATACACCACCCACCTTCTGGGCCTCTGTGGCCTGAAGAGCAGATCGTACCAGGCCAGGACGTCATAAGACCGGGCAAGGATCTCTTCTTCCGTTGGCCCCAGTCGAATGCTTTGATGAATCACCTTCAGTAGCCCCAGACCGGCCAGCCTCCTGATGGCAGCCCTCGGATCCGGTTCCTCCAATATCAACCTGAGTTCGGTGAGCAAACGTTTTCCGGAGAGCCTCGAGAATATGTCGAGATGCACGGCATTCCGGATCAATCTCAAGGTCTGCTTGCCTATCCTGAAACCGTATCGCTGCTCAAAGCGGACAGCCCGGAAGACCCTTGTCGGATCTTCAACAAAGCTCAGGCTATGGATAACCTGGATAATACGGTCCTTGAGATCCCTCTGGCCTCCAAAGAAGTCTATCAACAAACCGAATTCCTTTGGATTGAGCTTAATTGCCAGTGTATTGATGGTAAAATCCCGCCGGAACAGATCCAGCTTAACGGACGAAAGTGCCACTGTGGGCATGGCAGCAGGGTACTTGTAGTATTCCCACCGGGCTGTGGCCACGTCCACCTTGAAGCCGTCAGGGAATATTACAACCGCGGTCCCGAACTTCTGGTGGGCACGGACCCTTGCTCCGAACCGGCCGGCAAAGGCCTTGGCAAAGGCGATTCCGTCTCCCTCAACCACCAAGTCCACATCCAGGTTAGGCCTCCTCAGCAGCAGGTCTCTCACAAAGCCGCCTACGACATAGACATGAAAACCCTCGGCCTCCGCCACATCTCCTGCATTCATCAACAGATCAAGTATATGGGGAGGGAGCTTCTCCCTCAACAGGGAGAGGACGTTCTTGCGCTGTTCCTTTCCTGAAAGCAGGGCTTCAGGTCTTCTTGCAGCATCTCCGCTCAGTATCTGAAGGAGATCCGTCCTGGTAATTACCCCTTCTATCCGCCCCTTATCCACCACAGGGACAAAACGCTGGCGGCGGTTGACTATGAGTTCCTGGACCCTGGCAAAAGTGTCCTCCGGGTAGATGACCTCGAAATCCGTAGTCATGTATTCACGTACCGGCAGGTCCGAAAGACCATGGTATATTGCCTTCTCCACGGTCCTGCGGGAAATAAGGCCCAGTACCTTACCTTCATGGACCACAGGCAAGACAGTTATACCATATCGGGTTAATTTATCATTGACCCGGGAAATAGTGGTGTCCGGCAGGACAGAGAGAACCGGATACGACATAATATCTTTCACTTTAGGCTCTGTCCCGAGCTGCCTGTGAAGTTCGGTGATAAGGCGCTCTTCGGCCTCAGCAAGAGTCAGCCCCTTTAACGTGGCAGAGGCAGCCATGGGGTGGCCTCCTCCGCCGATTGCCTTCAGCACCTCACTTACGTCAACTCTTTCATCCCGGCTGCGGCCCACTATCAACACCTGATCCGCCATAAGTGCCATGGCAAAGATCACGGGGAGCTTCTCCATATCCATCAGTTCGTGGGCCAGGACGGCAAAATCTTCCACGTACGCCGGCGACGAGGTCTTTGCCAAAGTGACAGGGATGCCGGCCAGGGTATAAGTAGCCGCTGTATTCAAAAGATCGTTCAAAAGCTCTACATGTTCAGGAGTGAACCTGTGTCCGAGGAGCTCGGAGATTGCCTTGAGGTCGGCTCCTTTCTCGAGCAGCCAGGCAGCCGCCTCCAGATCCTCGGAAACAGTGGAGCTGAAAGTAAAGGACCCTGTGTCCTCATATATGCCCACGGCCAGAAATGTCGCCTCGTCGGGACTTATATCCACTCCCCTTTCTCTCAGAAATCGGATCATCAGGGTCGTGTTTGCTCCCACCGCCCCGAAAAATGTCTTGGCGGCCTTTATGTCTCCATCAGAAGGAGGATGGTGATCGAATACATGGACTTCAACATCAGGCCTTTCCAAAAGCGAAGCCAAGGGGCCGATACGGCTTCTCTGCCTGGTATCTACAATTACCAGAAGCTTTACCTTTTCAAGATCTATGTCTTTTAAACGTTTTACGTTTATAAAATAACTGCTCGACTGGAGGAGGAAGTCCCGCAGGTCCCTCTCCTGGGAGCCCGGCAACACGATCTGAGCCCCTGGATAAAGCTTGCTTGCAGCCAGAGAAGAGGCCAGGGCATCAAAATCCGCATTGAGGTGGGAGGTGATAATGGTGGTGGGGGAATCTGTTGAATTTTCGGCCAAGGAATTCCTTAAATAATTTGCAGAACTACTGATTTACTTTAAGAAGGGCAGAGAAGATAAATATCCTCAAAAAAGCAACGAAGCAATCCAATGGCACAGTTTGTGAGTCTTATTGAGATTGCTTCGTTAACGCTCGCAATGACAACTTTTTAATAAAACACCATATTAGACGCTGACCCTGAATGGATTGATAGTAAGAACCGGACAACTGGCACCCTTGACTACTCCACTTGCTACGCTGCCAAACATGATCCTCTCAAGCCCCTTTCTTCCATGAGTGCCGATTATGATCATATCTGCTCCGCCCTTTTCGGCCTGCTCCAGTATCTTTTCCACCACATCTCCTACCACAATTACCGTTTTAACATTTTCCACATCAGACAAATTCTCTTCCACGAACCTGTCCATGGCCTTTTCGCCGCCCTTCAGGAGTTCGCCTTCATAGCTGGAATACCAGGCACCGCCCATTTCATAGCCAGTAAAATCTCCCGGGCCTCTCACTACGTGCACAAGCTCTATTTGTGCTCCCAACTTTTCAGCCATGAACTTCACAAAAGGCAATACCTTATTGGAACTTTCAAAAAAATCTACAGGAAACAGAATTTTTTTAATTTCTACCATCGAGCTGCCCTCCTTTTGGTTGTTTCTAAATCCTGAATCAATCAAAATGCCTTATACATTACAAATTCCCTTTAAATTTAACTTTTAGCAGTTGTTGACCTAATGTCAAGCTTGCTGCTATTCTTTATGATTTCTATAATACCGGCATAAATACTTTTCAAGACATCCGGAGCGATTTAATGGGCATGACAGTAACGGAAAAAATCATAGATGAGCACCTGGTGGAAGGTGAAATGACTCCTGGAAGCCAGATTGCCATACGCATTGACCAGACACTTACTCAGGACGCCACGGGTACCATGGCCTACCTGGAATTTGAGGCCATAGGCATACCCAGGGTCGAGACCGAACTGTCAATAAGTTATGTAGACCACAATTTGCTGCAATTTGACTTCCGAAATGCCGATGATCACAGATTTCTCCAGTCTGTTGCCGCCCGCTACGGCATCCATTTCTCCCGTCCGGGAAACGGTATATGCCATCAGGTACATCTTGAGCGGTGTGCTGTCCCAGGCAAGACCCTACTGGGCTCAGACAGCCACACTCCGACAGCCGGCGGGTGTGCGATGCTCGCCCTGGGTGCGGGTGGTCTTGATGTTGCCATGGCCATGGCCGGGCAGCCTTTCTATTTAAGAATGCCATATATTACAGGTGTTCGTCTCACAGGAAAGCTTGGTCCGTGGGTCTCGGCAAGGGATGTCATACTGGAATTACTCCGCCTGATGACGGTAAAGGGCGGTGTGGGAAAGGTCATTGAATACTTTGGCCCCGGTGTTGCGGCTCTCTCTGTAACCGACAGGGCCACCATAGCAAACCTTGGAACCGAACTTGGGGCCACTGGTTCAGTCTTTCCATCTGATGAAGCGACCAGGAGTTTTCTTATAAGCCAGAAAAGAGAAGATATATGGCAAATGCTTCAGGCAGATCCGGATGCCGTATATCACGAAATAATCGATATGGACCTCTCTTCTCTTGAACCGATGATAGCCTGTCCATCCTCCCCGGACAACGTGGTGCCTGTACGAGAGGTGGCCGGACAGCCGGTATCCCAGGTCATCATAGGTTCATGCGCCAACTCATCGTTAAGGGACTTAGCGGTTGCCGCCAAGTCACTTGAGCACAGGGAAATACACCCGCTGGTGAGCTTTGAGATAAATCCCGGGAGCCGGCAGGTATTGGAAAACGCCGATATGGCCGGGGCCTTGCGTACATTAATCCACGCCGGGGCCAGAATACACCAATGCGGCTGCCTGGGATGCATCGGGATGGGACAGGCCCCGGCCACAAATACCATCTCCCTGAGGACCTTTACCCGCAACTTCCCCGGAAGGAGCGGCACAAAGGACGACCGGGTATATCTGTGCAGTCCTGAAACAGCGGTTGCATCCGCAATACGGGGAGTAATTACGGATCCGAGAGATCTTGGGCAGGCCCCAGAAGTATCTCTTCCCGAGGCATACATCATAAATGACAACGGGATAATTCCTCCTCCTGTGGACGGCTCGAAGGTATCAATACTGCGCGGCCCCAACATAAAACCTCTTCCGGAGTTTGAGCCGTTGCCGGAAGACCTGAAGGCAGAGGTACTCCTCAAAGTGAAGGACAATATTACCACTGACCATATAATGCCTGCCGGGAGCAAG
Organism: Deltaproteobacteria bacterium; assembly: GCA_003194485.1. Lineage (NCBI taxonomy): Bacteria > Pseudomonadati > Myxococcota > Myxococcia > Deltaproteobacteria bacterium. Next base: position 126,762 of record PQXD01000005.1, on the reverse strand, counting down.
ATACTGCCGCTCAGAAGCAACGTGCATGCCATCAGTGAGCATGTCTTTTCCGCAATTGATCCGGAGTTTTCCTCAAGGGCCAGGGCGGCAGGCACTGTGATCATAGTCGGAGGAGAGAATTACGGCCAGGGCTCCTCCAGGGAGCATGCCGCCCTGGCGCCAAGGTACCTCGGGGTACGGGCCAAACTGGTAAAAAGCTTTGCCAGGATCCATAAGGCAAACCTTGTAAACTTCGGCATCCTGCCGCTTACATTTATGGATCCGGATGACTACGATCGAATTGAAAAAGGAGACACTGTCAATATTCCAGGTCTGAGGACCGCGCTGCTGGCAGGTTCAGACACGGTGTCAATAGAAGTCGGAAAAGACAGAACAATACAGGCCCACCTGGAGGTGTCTGAAAGAGATCGCCTGATACTGGCCTCAGGCGGCCTTCTCAATTGGGCGAAGGCCAGGATTGGGGCCGGGCGGACATAGAATTGATGTGAGTAGTTGCATGATTTCCTCTTTAAGGGACGAGTTCATTGAAATCCCGCAACCCGCAGCCGGCATAACGGCAAAGGTAAAGGTGCCCGGATCGAAGAGCATCACCCAGCGGGCTCTGGTAGTCGCCTCTTTGGCTGAAGGAAAAAGCGAGCTGAAAGGACCCCTGGACAGTGAAGATACAAAATTTCTCAGAGATGCCCTGGCCCATTTGGGAATTCCCATACAGGATAAAGGCACTGACTGGATAATTGAGGGTCAGGGTGGAAGGATCTTGCCTGCCAGGCAAGAACTCTACCTCGGCAATAACGGTACCGGGATACGCTTTCTGACCTCTGTCGTGGCCCTTGGTCAGGGCACCTACAGGCTCACAGGTACCGTACGAATGGCTGAAAGACCCATTGGGCCATTACTCAAAGCACTGAAGGCCTGGGGGGCCGAGGCAAGGAGTATTAAGAAAACCGGTTGCCCTCCGGTAGAAATCAAGGCCCATGGACTTGAAGGCGGAGAAACCTTGCTTTCTGCCTCAAAGAGCAGTCAGTACCTGTCTTCCTTGCTGCTCGTGGCTCCGGTTGTCAGGAATCCGGCCAGGATTATCCTGGACGGCCCTTTGGTGTCCAGGCCTTATGTAGATCTCACTATAGCCGTAATGGCCGCCTTCGGGGTAGATGTGCAGGAGGAAAAGGACTCTTTCCTTGTATCCCGCAAGACTTATAAGGCGAGAAAATATCAAGTCGAAGGAGATGCATCAAGTGCCTCCTATTTCTGGGCAGCCGCAGCAGTCACAGGTGGTAAAGTCCTGGTGGAAAACATGCCGCCGGACGCCATTCAGGGCGATGCGGCATTTGCCGACATCCTGGCCGGTATGGGTTGTTCCATAAAAAAAGGACCGGAGGGGGTTACGGTCCAGGGACCTCCTCATGGCAGGCTCAAGGCCATAGAAGCGGACATGGGCCGATGGCCCGATGTGGTCCCGACACTTGCTGCAGTTGCTGCCTTTGCCAGGGGTACAACTGTCATCAGGAATGTAGCCCACTTGAGGATAAAAGAGACGGACAGGCTGAAGGCGGTGGCACAGGAGCTCTCCAAGATAGGAAAATCAGTGAGGGAGCTGGAGGACGGGCTCATCATTGAGGGGAACGAAGGGAGCCAGGACATGCATGGATCTCTGATAGACACCTATGATGACCACCGGATAGCCATGGCCTTTGCGGTGGCAGGGCTGAGAGTGCCTGGCATCAGGATCAAAGACCCTGACTGTGTACGGAAGTCCTTTCCATCTTTCTGGCAACACTGGCAAAAGATTGCAGGATAAGCCCGCAAGATTGACCCTGAATTCCGCTCAAAAATCCGGGCCGGAGCTGCATCCCATAATATTTATACCAGTCTTCCAAGGAATTTTGTAATTCAATAGACGATTGTTGCCTGATTTGCATTTGGTTGATATCTTTTAGTCTATGAAACAGAACACTTCCTGTCAGGATTACTACCCCCTTTTTTTGGACCTGAAAAACAAGAAAGTTGTTGTCGTGGGCGGAGGCAGCGTTGCTGAACGTAAAGTTCAGGGACTCTTGAGCGCCGGTGCCCATGTCAGGCTCGTCAGCCCCGAGACAACAGGGACGCTCGGGGAAATGGCATCAAATGGCCTGATAGACTACGTGCCAAGGTCCTTCATCCCTGAGGATCTGGACAAGGCCTGGCTGGTGATCGCCGCTACCGATGATACTGATGTCCAGAAAACGGTATATGAAAAGGCCTTATCAAAAAGGGTCTTCTGCAATGTCGTAGACCAGCCGGAGCTTTGCAGCTTTATTGTCCCTTCTGTAGTCAGGCGGGGGGATCTCTGTCTGTCCATATCAACCGGAGGCAGGAGTCCTGCCCTTGCCCAGCGCCTTCGCAGGGAGCTTGAGCAGAGCCTTGATCCGTTTTATGGCGACTATGTCTCACTTTTGGGGGAGTTAAGGCAACTGATAATTAAATCTCACCGGGATCCGGTGACCAGGAAGCAACTCTGCCGATCCCTTGCAGACCCGGCTGTAATGGCCTGGGTCAGAGATGGTGAATGGGACAAGGTAGAGAGATGGGCTGTTTCTCTCTGCGATACGGAGGCCGCCAATATAGTTTCGAATTATAGACATTGAGTGTTAAATTCAAAAGGCCTTGTCATTCATGATAAAAAAATGACCGCAGAACCTTATATATACCCCAGGATTGCATGAAAATTGGGTACAGATGGAATTAGGGAATTCCTCAATTAACCGCTATGCATAAATTCCTTTTTCAGATAACAGTCTTTATATATTTTATCAGTGCGGCCGGCTTTATTGTCCACATCATTACCCTCAGAAAGGATGCGGAACGGATTGCTGCTGTCTTTTTATCCGTGGGTTTTGGTTTTCATACTGCTGCTGTTTTAATGCGATGGTTTGCAGGGGGCCACCCCCCCCTTGTCAACCTCCACGATTCCCTATCGTTCCTGGCTTGGGCAATGGTCGGTTCTTTTCTCCTGTTTCAATGGCAACACAAGTTGAAATCTCTTGGGGCCTTTGTGGTACCCTTCGCCATGATCGTGATGACTGCGTCATCCTTTCAGTCAAGGGAAATCCTGCCCCTGCCTCCGGTCCTCAAGAGTATCTGGCTCCCTATTCATGCCATTATCTGCCTGTCAGCAGATGCCATTTTTGCCTTGGCCTTTTGTATTGCCATTATGTACTTGCTCCAGGAAAGGCAGATAAAAAAGAAGCGGCTGGGGGCAGTATTCCAAAGGCTGCCCTCCCTTGAAACCTTGGATGCCATGAACAAGCGCTGCCTGACCATGGGGTTTCCCCTGTTGACACTGGGGATAATAACCGGGTCCATTTGGGCCGAGAAGGCCTGGGGATCTTACTGGAGCTGGGACCCAAAGGAAACATGGTCACTTATCACCTGGTTTATTTATGCAGCACTTTTTCATCAGCGGCTTACAGTGGGTTGGCGGGGGCGAAAGGCTGCTGTCATGACATTAATCGGTTTTACTGTTTTGGTCTTTACCTTCCTGGGAGTAAGCCTGTTACTTTCTGGTGCCCATTCCTATGCCACCTGGCTTAAATAGACCGCAAATAGTCCTTTTAGGAGTAAATCATAATACCGCACCTGTGGAAGTGCGGGAATGCCTTTCCATGAGTGAAAGCAATATCCCTGCCCTGAAATTGTTCGCGGAGCTTCCTTTCTGCGAAGAAGTTGTGTTCCTGTCCACCTGTAACAGGGTAGAAGTCCTGATTTCTACGAATCGCCTTGAGGAGGCCAAAGAATCAATAAAGGAGCTGTGGCAACAAAGGGGAGAGGTGGATCCCCCTACACTCCAGGAGGTACTCTATGAATATGAAGGAACGTCCGCCGTCAGGCACCTTTTCAGGGTAGCCTCCAGCCTTGACTCCATGGTTGTAGGCGAGCCCCAGATCCTTGGCCAGTTGAAGGATGCCTACCGCATGGCCTTAGAGGCCAAGACTGCAGGCACAGTTCTTAATCGTTTACTCCATAAGGCCTTTTCCGTGGCCAAGAAAATCAGGACCGAAACGAGAATTGCAAGTCATGCCGTCTCTATCAGTTATGCGGCCGTTGAGCTTGCCAAAAAGATTTTTGGGGACCTTACAGGCAGAGGCGGCATGCTGATAGGTGCAGGGGAAATGGCTGAGCTGGCTGCAAAACATCTCATTTCCAGCGGTGCCGGCAAACTGGTCGTGGCCAACCGTACACTCTCCAGGGCGGTAGAGCTCGCCCGGTCCCTTGGAGGAAGCGCCATATCCCTGGAAGAGATTGAGGAGGCTCTGGTTGGTGCGGACATAGTTATAAGCTCTACCGGTGCCCCCGGGATTATCCTCAGAAAAGACCAGGTAAAACGGATTATGCGTCCCAGACGTCATCGCCTTCTGTTCATTATTGATATAGCGGTGCCAAGAGACATCGATCCAGAGATCAATGATATAGACAATGTCTATTTATACGACATTGATGATCTGAAGGGAGTTATAGAATTCAATAAGGCAGAACGTGAGAAGGAAGCATCCAAGGCGGATCGCATAGTAGAGGCAGAAGTCATCAAGTTCATGTCCTGGATGGAATCTCTGAATGTGGTACCCGTGATTCAGCATCTTCAGGAAAAGGCCGAGGCGGTAAGGCAGAAGGAGCTTTCACGTAGCCGCAAGGTACTTGTTGAATCCCTCAATGACGAGCAGCAAAAGGCCCTGGATGTCCTCACGAGGTCCATTGTTCAAAAGATACTCCACGACCCGATAGTTTGCCTAAAAAAAGGGACTCAAGAAAAAGATGGAGAGATGATACTGGACGCTGCCCGCCTCCTCTTTGGCATAGATAGCCTTGAAGACACTCAAAGACAGCAGGATACAGGCATTTCTGACGCCAACCAGGATAAAACTATACGGAAACCGTCCTTAAGCTGAATATCAGAAACAGCACTCTCAAACGGCTAGGGCCTCCAGGACGGCCTTCATAAACATGGGGATGTCCGAGGGTTGGCGGGAGGTTATGATATTGCCATCCACTACTACCTCTGAGTCCTCGTAAATCGCCCCGATGGCCTCAAGCTCTCCGGCTACCGTCTTGCAGCAAGTAGCCCTCCGCCCAACCAGGATACCCGCCGACACCAGAATCTGCGGACCGTGACAGATGGCGGCCACGGGCAGGCCCTTGTCCGCAAAAGAGCGCACAATGTCCTGAGCTAGCGGAATTGTGCGAAGCGTCTGGGATGCCTCCTTGCCACCGGGCAAAAGAAGCAGTCTAAAGCCGTCAGTCTCCACGTCGTCCAGGGCCAGGTTGGCAGTCACCGTATAACCCCGCTTTCCCTTTATCTGGCCCCATTCCGGCGCAGCTATGTCCACCTGATAATCCGCCTCTTTAAGCCGGTACATAGGACACAGAAGCTCGCTGTCCTCAAATCCATCTGCGCTCAAGATAAGTACTCTCATTCTTACACCTCCTGTATCAGCTAATCTTCAGTCTTCATCCAGGGACGAACTATGAAGTTTACCAGGTTATCGCCCTAATATTCCCCTGATAAGTTCCTTGCCCGCATCCTTGCCGGTATCTGCACCCTCTTCCCCTGCCTTTTTCCTCTTGCCGGTCAGGACTTCATCCAGCTTTTCAACTGCCTTTTTCCGGATAGTCTCTTTCACCTGTTCCGAGACCCCGGCTGTATCCAGGGCCGGATAGGGACGCATCAGGCTTCCAGCCAGCTTCAGGCGCAGCTCGGTCTGTCCCTCTTCGCTGGTCAGGTATTTTGCAATCGAGACGCGTTTCCGGAGCTTTTCGCTGAGTTTCTGAGAAAGGAGCAAGGTCATGGGCATGTCCAGACTGCCGTCCAGCCCGATAGTGCCGTCCAGCCTTGCGCTCACGTCCTTTCCGCTCATCCGGCTCCTGATGGCTGCCCTGCCCTTTATAACATGCAACGTTCCATCAAGACTCTTAAAAGACAGTCTTTTCAACTCCTCGAGCCCCAGGAGTTCCGCTATTGCCGTGGTTACCGGAGTATCCCGGAATCCGCCGTCCCGCAGTGCATAGGTGCCCTCAACGCTCAGGGCATCCCGAAGAACCGGCCACTCAATGCCGGCCCCGGAAAAGGTGAAATGAGATTCCATCATCCCTGAAACCATATCGCCTGAGATATTGGCCAAAACGGGCAAAAGCCCTTGAAACTTTACGGATTTGAGATCGAGTTCACCTCCGTAGATAAGACCGGGTTTATTAAGATCCACTTTCATCCTGCTTGAAACCTGTCCCCCGGCGACCCCGGCAGAAAGGTCTTTTATGGTCAAAACTCCTTTCTCGAGGTTATACTGCAAAAGGAAGTCCTTTACCTCAAGCCCCTTATAGAGTGTCCTGCCGATCCTGACCTCACCGGAGGCCATGAGACCCTGGGGCAAGGCGGCTCCGGGAGACTGACCGGATACCTTTGCGACTTCTCTCTTTTCTCCGGCCTCTGATGCTGCAGGAAGGCCTGCCATGAGAGCAAGAAGCCTGTCGATATCCATAACCTCGCTGGTGATGTCCAGGCGTATGTCCGGGACCTTGGCATAGTTCTTCACCTCTCCGCTGAGGCGCGCCTTCTGGTCATCCAGAATAACGTCCACTGCATATCCCAGTCTGTCCTGATCGAAATCACTCTTTCCAGAGATATTGGATTTGACTTCACCGTAGACAAGGTCTGCAGCAAAGCTCAGATTTCCCTTGTAATTCAGCGAAGCCAGATCACGACCCACATCCAGAGTGACCATAAGGTCCGCCCTTGCTTTTGTGTCAGGTATTTCTCCGGTTGCATCACGGACGACAATCTGGGCCCTGTCAACCTTCACCTGTTCCACTGTAAGGGCCAAAGGAAGTGCAGTCCTGGCTTCAGGGCCCGGCTCCGCCTTCTTTTCCTCTCCCTCGGCCAGAAATGCCAGGGTCTCGAAGTTAAACCTTCCCTGTCTGTCCCGGAGAATCCATACCCTCGGTTCACCAAGGCGCACCTCGCTGACCGCCACGGTCCCTTGAAGCAAGGGCCAGAGATTATATCTTAGGACAAATTCCCCGGTGCTCAGGAAATCCGTCTTTCCGTCAGCCTCTTTAACAGAGAAGTCCTTGACGGTTATGCCTGTAAACAGGCCCACATCTATACTCCCTATATGTACCTTCCTGCCCAGGGCCTCCTCCGCCGGTGGAATGATCAGGGCCCTGACACGGTCTTCCGTAAAGTAGAAGCGCACGAAAAGCGCAAGGCCTATAAGCACAACACAAATCAGGATGACTAATGCAACCAGTATTCTGCTCAACTTGCCCATAAGACTCCCCCTTTTTTCTCGATGATGTTTCTCAGGCAGAGAATACTCAGCCTGGAATGCCCTCTGAAATGAACGCTCACTTGAAATCCTTTTCGCCAAAGACCTCGGCTTGATATACCTCTACGCTGGTTGCAGGGTCCTTCCATGCATTCGCCGGCATGCCGCCTTTTAAACACAGGTGTTCGAGGAACTGTTCCTTGTCCGGCAACTGCTCCCAGACCTGGGGGAGGAAGGTCGAGCGGTGCATTCCGCGAGAAAGAATCACTCCATGGACATTAGGCCGGAGCTGACGCTTCAGATCGTCTCCATCCCTGAACCTCAGTCTCTCGGGTACGGACAGGATGCTCACCTCAATGTCTATCTCAGGCAGCTCCTCTGCACCCAGGCACGGAAACCTCGGATCTCTGAAGGCTGCGTTTTGGGCGTTTTTTTCTACGCATTCAGCAAGAGGACATATAGGCTCTATGGTTCCGATGCATCCCCGGAGTTGCCCGTATTTATGTAAGGTGACAAAACAGCCCCTGTTCTCCTTCAAAATGAGAGATGGCTCCGGCCTTTCCACCTTGACGTCTTTCACAAGCTTTGCCTCGATGGCAGAGCGGGCAAGCCTGAGAAGGGCCTTTTTATCCCGGATGGACATGGATTCCTTCATTTTTTTAGACCCCTCCTTTCTATCCACAAAGGCGATACTCGCATAACCCACCACATTGTTCCTGCCTCCTGCAGTATCGCCCGAATTTTTGTAATCGATCAATTTTGCATCCCAGTTCTTGATCTCAGCAATATGCATCAGTGTCATAACTGCCTGCTTACCGCAGGCCTCGCACAGCGGCATACGGGAAAACTCTGCGCCGGTGATGGCGCTGGTGCAGATCCGGTCCAGGGAAACCGCTCTTTCGTAGGGATAATAGTGGGAAAGATCCGTGCTTGCCACAATCAATGTATCGTTGTCAATATATGGAGCAAGCGCTGCGGCAAGGGCCTTTGGGTCCGCACTGTTTACGAGGATCGGCACAATCTCGAATGCCCTCAGCATCACTTGAAGAAAAGGGAGCTGGACCTCAAGGGAATGCTCCATCTTGTGTGCCTCAGTGACAGATCCAAAGATGGGCAGTTTTTGGAGTCTGAAAGCAAGTTTTGACAGCCGGACGTCTCCCAGGGGGGTCCTGTAGGCTGTCACTGATGGAATGGACGCCCCCCTAAGGGAAACCGATGACTCGGTCCAATGAGTATCACTGTCCTGGTAGAAGGAGCTATCTGCCTGTATCCCGCGGCAGCGACAATACCGGAATAAATATATCCGGCATGTGGAGAGACCAGGCCCCGGATTGTTCCCTTAACGTCAAGACCGGAGGCATCTCTTAAAAGGGTCCCGACCATCTTACGAAGCTCTTCTGGGTCATCCGGGTAAAACCGGCCGGCGGCAGCCGGCGGCCGTATTGTTTGACCTGTCTCGTCAGAGGCATATGAGGATTCCCAGGGCAGGCCAACGACAAATGCCAGGATAAAGGCAATAAGCGCAGGCCCAATCACTTCTATTTTGTAAGAGAGATTCAGCATTCGATTAGTCATCCTTTTTAAAAAACTATTCAAAACCCATCACGAAAATACGAAAGTACGAAAACACGAAACAAGACATAAAAAAAGACGAACGTCCAACATCGAACATCGAACGTCCAACATCGAATGAAAAAACAAACATCCAATACCGAACACTCAACGGCTATTTCTGTATACGCGAGCAGCCTTTCTTCCTGGTCGTAAGTCTGTTTCTTCATCTTTTCCCATTCAACATTCGATGTTGGACGTTCAACGTTCGATGTTCATCTTTTAGCATTTCATCAATCCCACCGGCCGCTGATTGGGGTCCCGCAGAACTCGCATTTTCCGTGTTTCACATGGTTTTCCAGCAGCGTATAGCCCCTTCTTTTGACCACCGTGCGCTTGCAATCAGGACATACGGTCTTGTCACACCCGCCGGGCACATTGCCGATGTAAACGTAACGAAGCCCCTGCTCCAAGGCCACATCTCTGGCCTGCTCCAGGACATCTACAGGTGTGGGCGGCAGATGGACGAGCTTATACTTGGGGAAAAACCGCGAGAAATGAAGAGGATATTCAGTTCCGAGGTTATCCGCAATCCACCCGCACATCTTTTTTATCATTTCCATGTCGTCTGTATAAGTCGGAATGACCAGGTTGATGATCTCCATCCAGACGCCTCGCCGGTGCAGTGTCTTAAAGGTCTCAAGGACCGGCTCAAGATGCCCGCCGTTCAGATCCTGGTAGATCTTGTCTGAGAAGCTCTTCAGATTGACACTGGCTGCGTCGATCACATCACACAGCCTGTTCAGGGCGGGCTGGTTAATATATGCAGCGCTCACCCAGATATTCTTTATTCCGGCTTCTTTTGCCTTTGCCGAAATATCGACCATATATTCATAAAAAGTCGTGGCCTCGGAATAGGTATAGGCAATGCTCTTGCATCTGTATTGCGAAGCTGCCATGACAACCTCTTCGGGGGGCAGGTCGTAATTGCGGGTCTTGTCCGGACTGGTTTGAGATATCTCCCAGTTCTGGCAGTTCAGGCAGCGAAAATTGCATCCGGCTACTGCGAGAGAAAATGCATTGCTTCCCGGATAGAAATGCAGAAGCGGCTTTTTCTCCACCGGGTCAACATGTACCACACAAGGGTTACCATAAGAGATGGAAAAGAGTTTTCCATCGATGTTGACCTTTGCGCGGCATCTTCCGCGTCTGCCGGGCAGGATCACACATTCGTGCGGGCATGTGCTGCACCGGACCGCTCCGCCGGTAAGCTGTTTATAGAAATATGCCTCCTTTACATGGGGGTCCGCTGGAGAAAAATGCTCTTTGGCCCATACACACTCCCAGGGAAACATTAAAGCGCCACAGGTTGCACAAAAGGCTGTCTTAATGAAATGCCTGCGGGTTGTTTTCATTTCTTTCGCCATGCATTAAGCCCAAGACTGAGCCCTTTGAGCATCAGCACTGAGGCCATAACGCCCATGATTCCTATTTTGGGAAGAAACAGCAGTCCTGTCAATATAGTACCGCATGCTGCACCCGCAAGGTCTGCCATATAAAGGCGTCCTGTAATCTCCGCCCCGGTGCCCCTGGCCATGCGGGAGATAGCGGAAAACTGACACCCGGCTGCAGAGGCCGCAAGAAAGATCAAAGACGGAATCACGATATACTGCATGGCAAACAGGGAAATCCGGGCCTTTGCACCGATCCCGGCAATGGTTGCAATACATGCCAGTGCAGCCAGTGCAATAAGGGCCGAGTCAGCAGCAAGCACTTGCCAAGATGTATCCTTTTTTAATCTTCCGGATGCATAGGCACCCAGTGCAGATCCTATCATAAAAAGTGTTACAAAGATACAGATTCGCAGGTACACATAACCGTATATGACCTGAAATAACAGGAGAAGGGACAGCTCAAAGGCCATGCCAGCATATCCGGAGGTCATAACGGTGAACCGGAGCAGATCCCTGCGGCATGCAAGGAGCGCAAATGCCAGGATTGACACGAACATGACATATTGAAGCATCTTCGGGCTCTCGGATTTCTTCAGCCACATGTCCAGGAGGTGCCTGAAGGCAGAGGGAGAGAGGTCTCTGTTCGGCGGGACTTTTTCTTCGATAAGAAGGCGCCTGAGAATGTCCATGCGGAACGGATCGGTCATGCTGGGCAGTTCATAATCCACCAGGCGTCTTGTGACGATCTTGCGCCTGGTCAGCACTCCTGCAATGTCGGCAGTTAAAGGGGCATCGGAGGCCAGGTAGTAATGGGTGGTTCCGGGAAAGACCAGAATATGCCTGAAAGTATTTTCCAGCGCGGCATAAACTGAACGATTCACAGCCAGGCCCTTTTCTTCAAGATAGTTCTCAGCACCCACAAGAGTGAACGCGAGCACTCCGTGATCCGTAAGGATCGATTTTACTTCACGAAAGAATTCCAGGCTGTAGAAACGGTTGAGCTGAGCGTTTTCCGGGTCCGGAAGGTCCACAATAACGGCATCGTATTTTGTTCTTGCCTGCTTTACAAAGAGACGTCCATCACCAACGTGTACCTTGACAAAAGAATGAGAAAGGCTCTTGTCGATCAGCTTATCCAGTTTGAGAATGGCAGGATCTAGTTCGATATAATCAACCCGCTTCGGTCTGTGCCTGGCAATCTCCTCAATGGTTCCAAAGACCCCCCCTGCAATCAAAAGAATATTGGCCCCCTGCTTAATCTGGCAGAGTGGAAGATGGGCCACAGACTCCATATCAAGGTCGCCGGTCGAATACAGGGGGATTGCGTCCTGCAGGACATTGAGCTGCCCGCCGGTCCTGGAGATGGTAAGCTGGGCAAAGGGCGTGTTCTTATGCAGGATCAATTCCTGGCCGGGGAAGCGTAACGAAAGCGTGGACATATCAAGAGGCCTGGTTGCCGCCATGACGAGTCCCAGAAGTACCAGTACCGGAAGGCCTGCGTATGAGGTCATCATGGCACCGGCAAGCAGGTTCAGCATGCCGAGAACAATCAGGCTGTCCCAGTGGGAAAGGGTATAAACAAGGACAAGGCTGAACAGGAGACCGCCGGCAATATCTCCCATGGTGTCGGCAATGTATACCCTGCTCGTAGTATCCTCACCCTTGAGCAGGGTTCCTGCTATGGGTAACATCCCGCCTGCGACGAGGCAGTATGGGATAAGGATCAAGGTGCTTGAGAAAATTGCCGGAGTAAGGCCCAGCATTTCGCCCCGCACCCATAGGAGCGGGAGGGCCCGTACAGCCGCAACCTGGAAAAAAGGCAAGACTCCGACCAGGATGTGGCCCGCAAAAAGCGCCTTTTCCGGACTTGCCCTTTTGGCAACCGGTACACCAAGGGCGCTGCCAAGACCTGTAAACAGAAGCCATACTCCAAGCACAAGGCCTATAACCAACTCATTGCCGCCAAAAGTGGACATGACCTCCCGGATCATTATAAGCTGAACCGATACGGAAGAAGTCCCCAGGACAAGGAGGCAGACCCAGAATTTCTTTTTGAGGACGGAGTCTTTGTGTCCTGTCATATGCAGGTCCGGGACCTGTTGATCCTGAGTTTATTTACAGATTTTTTTTGCCTCAGCCCAGGCCTTATCCATTTCTTCAACAGAGCACCGGGCGAGTTCATTCCCCTGTGACCTGATGATGTCCTCCATGGCATAAAAACGTGCCACAAACCTGTCTATGGTTTTTTGGAGCGCATCTTCCGGATTGATTTTCAGCAGCCGGGCCATATTGGCCATGGTGAACAGGACATCTCCTATTTCGTGCTCAATATGATCTCTGGATTTGGTGCTAATAGCTTCTCTCAGCTCCTGTTCTTCTTCTGCCATTTTTGCCCAGACATCCTCCGGCTTGACCCAGTCAAAGCTCACCCTCGAGGCCCTTTCTCCAACCCGGAAGGCCCTTTGAAGCGCAGGCAGTGATTTGGGCAGATGCCCCAGGACACTGTGTTTCTCTCCCCTTTCTTCTGCCTCTCCGGCCTTTATTGCCTGCCAGTTGGCTGCCACCTCCTCTATGCTGGTAACTTTCACATCCCCGAATATGTGGGGGTGGCGCCTGATCATCTTCCGGCCGATGCCGGCAAAGGCCTGCTCGAGAAAGGATATATCAGCCTCTTCGTATATGTTCGCAAGCAGAAGCAGCATGAAGAAGAGATCTCCCAATTCCTCCGCTACGGGCTTCGGGTCTTTCTCGTCAATAGCCTCTGACAGCTCATAGGCCTCCTCCAGAATATATTTTTTCACAGAAGAAGGGGTCTGCTCCCTGTCCCAGGGACATCCGTCAGGTGCCCTCAGGCGGGCTACAATCGACCTTAGTTCTGAAAACGCCTTTTCTGTGTTTGAAGGTTCAGGGTTCACCGTTCAAGGGTTACCTTTCTTTCGTTGAACTCGCGAGTTAGCACTCGGGCCGACTACAAAGCATTAATATCCTCAAATCGTTCTATTCTCAAGCCTTTTCCATCAGAACTCACGAATCAGCGGTTTAGGCCTGCCTGCTTACCCACTTATAAGATTCGGCCTATACTGTTGTACTAAGGCATAAACCCAAATTATGCACTTCAAACACCGAACAATAAGGAACAAATAGAAAAATCAGTAAGTTATGGTGTATTGTCCAGTTTGGAATGTTCACCCAAAAGGTGCATTCCACCGGAGTTAAAAATTGTTCGGTATTTGAAGCCACAAGGGGCAGCCAATTTTACCAAATCTGCTTTGTTGTCAGGCACTTGAAGTACAAAAGTACGTCTGCGTGCCTTCCGCCTCGCATCTTTGGCAAACTTGGCTGCTGCATAATTCGGGATAAAACTCAGGTAGATGTGAATAAAGCCCTGGAACTGGTGCGATGGATTCGGCACAGAAATCACCTTGTCTTTCAATCGCATCGAAAAAGCGGAACCTGTCAACAAATTTTGGACACTCTCCGTTAAAAATTTTTGTAAGGTTAATATATCTTCAGCCTGAGTCCTTTAAGAGAAGCCTTGAACCTGCTGTCAAATGTCAACACGGCGCCTCCCCTGATATGGCGGCAAGTCGCGGCAATTATTGCATCGCCGTAATCACGGATGCGCTCTGGCCAGAAGGTGAACAGGGTCTTTGTGTTGACCTCGGAAATGAGTTCTACACCCGGCATTGATAGAAATTCCTGGGCCATAACTCTTATGTCTTTTGGGTTTATGCCGTAGACAGAATCCAGGACGAAAATGAACTCACTGATTACATGGAAGTGACAGTAAATGCATATCTTCAAGCCGGCTGCCTGTTCCAGTACCGATGAGACAATCTCCTGCTGTTTGAGATTGCGATCTGTTACATAGGAAATCAGGCAGTTGGTGTCAATTACGACTTTTTGCATCACGGTTTCATGTCCGTGCCTGTCCTGGTAGCTCTCAGCTTTCTTGCTTTATGGATATCACGTTTAATGTCTCCCGGACCTGTTCTGACGATATTCCTGAAACGCAAGAAGCCGGCTTTCCTGGGCTTGACTACCATAATGCCGTTTTTGAGATCCCATTCAAGTGTATCATGGACTGACAGGCCCAGTTTTTGCCGTATGGCTTTGGGAATTGTGGTCTGGTATTTTGAGGTAATCGTGGTCTGCATGTCTTCTTACCTTATTGAAAAATTCTTACAATAGTAACATATGGTAAGAATTATGTTCGGTCAAGCCCTCTTTTTTTGTCCTTTCGTCTGTTTGCGAAGGCATGCCGGTTGTGCTTATAGAGGCACTTGCCGCAGGGACCCCGGTGGTCTCCACCGATTGCCCCAGCGGGCCCAGGGAGGTCCTGCAGGGAGGAATGGTCGGGCGACTGGTACCTGTGGGCTATCCAAAGGCCCTTTCTGAGGCCATGAAAGAGGCCCTTTTACAGCAGCCGGATCATCAAGGTGATAAGAAATTGCTTTTTAGCCGGCCAGAGGCACGAAATATGCTGTTCCTGTCAAGGCATAGGAGTTGATAGACGATTCCTTTGGTCAGATATTATGGCTGGTATTCAAACCGCAGCCGGGGAAATCGGCGTAAAGAGGCCGGACTAAAGACTGACATCCCGGATTCCACGACAGTGCCGGAAGAGATAGAGGCGCTGGATGTGTCTACATATAAACCCTGCAGGATACCTCCCAAAACATGGCGTGAGTGCATCAAAAAGGTGTGGGAGGTTGATCCCCTTGAATGTCCCAAATGCCATGCCGGGATGAAGATCATCAGTTTTATAACCGGATCCCAGCCTGAGGTAATCAGGCAGATACTTGAGCACCTTGGGCTCTGGGAGAAATCCCGGTCACCTCCCAAAAGACCGCAACCATTCCAGGATGTCATTCAAGAACCTATTGACGATGGCTGGCCTGCTCATGAAGAACCGTTTTGCACTGTTAATTGAAGCGCAAAGGTTTCAATAACCGGTAACAGGAAAACTGCGCCCTTTTTCCTGTCAATTTCGGGCAATCATGTCTGTTTTTCTTCATGCATGGTGTTTTGGATCCTGTTTTCGGTCCTGTTTCCTTATTGACAGGAACAACATGGTGGTTTAATTGTAATTTCAGGCTGAAACGGGGAAGTGAAAATAGAATTTTACCTTCTCCGGCTCTATTGCTGGAAAAGCAATTTCTTATCACCTTTCTTATCACCTTATCACCAATTGCCGCTGAACGTAACCACCCGGTGGTTCCGGCCTGCCTGTACCATGGGCGGAACGGGCGGCGGCTGTTGCCGCCGCCAGGGGGATTGCAGTCTGCTGAAGGGGGCATGGTCGGGTTAAGTCCCTTCAGAGATACCATGAGGATATTGGGTAAAAATAGTATTGGGGTTCACATGTTTTGCCATAACTGATCCCTGTTCAGTTCATTGATTGGTTCCGTGCTATCCATAGTTGACAATATATAGATATATAGCTATATAGTTTATTATGAATAAATTGATGAAAAAGACATCCAGGTATCTCAAGGCCATTGCCGATCCGACCAGGTTAAAGATCCTTAAACTTCTCCAGCATCGTACCTCTTGTGTATGTGAGCTGACCAGCGTTCTGGGTCTTGCCCAGCCCACGGTCTCACGCCATCTGCGAGTGCTGGAAGATGCGGGTTTTGTTGAGTCTGAGCGCAGAGGGCTCCGAATGGATTACGTGCTTACTGAAGATGATGCTCCGCCCATGGTAAGGCAACTCATGGGACTGGTGGAGGAGTGGCACGAAGATGATCAGGAGATCAAGACATTGAGGGATCGCCTGGATGTAACCGTGGCTGAGATATGCGGCAGCATTCCTGTGAAAGAGGATCATGTCTCAGCTCAGCCTGAAAGATCTGAGTATTCGTCCTGAGCTATAAAAAAAGCCGACCTGATTGATTTCTTGTCCGTAAATTATGGAGGTATGAATGATACAGTCATCAACGGCCATATTGATCCTCGTTCTGTCCTTTTTCTTTGGAAATTTGTCTCTGCCGACAGGTCCGGCGGCCGGAGAGATATTCACCTCCAAGGTCGTTGACCGGAGCCATGAGGAACTGGCCCGGCGGGACTTTATGGCCGTCTGCCCGCCTTTCTTTTTAAAAGACGAGGACGGCACCATTATTGATCCGGTACACGGGATCAATCAGGACCGGCCCTACAGCCCGAAGAAGACCTGCGGGGCCTGTCACGACTATGATCTCATCACCAGTGCCTATCACTTTCAGCAGGGAAAAAACGAAAAAATAAAACCAGAGCTTGCGGCCGCCTATTCCTGGATGTTGAGCCCTGGAAATTACGGAGGCAGGTACTGTACAGTTGCCCCGAACTTTCGCCAGTTGGCGAAAAAGAAAAACAAGGACGCCCGGGAGATCGATCTTTCATCCTTTGAGTTTGCCAAGGCTTGCAGTGGCTGTCACCCGGGTGGTGGACCTCTTGAGTACGACAGAGACGGAAACCGTTATGACCGCTATGCAAAGGACCCTGTAAACCACATTGTCCCCGGCGGGGAAAACGGCTTTGATGGAGACTACTTCAAGTCCTTTTGGGCTGAATCAGGCGTCCTGGAGGCGGACTGTCTCTTGTGTCACCTTCCCTCATATGATCATAAGGCAAGAGAGGCCCAGATCAAGGCACTGAACTTCCGCTGGGCCGCATCGGCAGGGGCGGATTTCGCGGCTGTAGAGGGAACGGTGGCCCAAAATACTGTGCCTACTGTCAAATACAAGAAAGAAAGATTTCAGCCTGACGGAAAGGTAGCCCTAAACATCGTTAAAGAAGTGCCTGAAGAGAAGTGTTTAAACTGCCATCTGGAGCCTGACTGGAAAAAGAAAGGAGAGCCCTACAACCAGCGTACCGACGTTCACTTGCGGGCCGGACTCAAATGCGTGGACTGTCACGTCACGGGAAGATCCGCCACCGATGAGAGAATAGCCGGGCGGGAAAGACATGAGATCGGCAAAGGCGACGACCCGACAGGACTTGTAAGGGATGACCTGGATAATTCCATGCGAATCTGCAGGGACTGCCACATGGAAGGGCTGCTCAAGGCCCCGGTACCAAGGCATGCCGGTCTTCCTCCCAGGCATCTTGATAAAATTGCTTGCCAGACCTGTCATATCCCGCAGCGGCAGGTAAAAGCTGCCCTCTTGCAGGACAGCACGGTCTTCAATACCGCTCCACGAATCGCCAAGGCGGGGAAACGGATATGGACTTTCTACGGACCGGACATGAAGCCCTGGAACCTCTATGGTGAAGCCAGCTCTTTTACTAACAGGCGGGAGCCGCTATTCCTCTACGAGCCGGTCAGGGCTTGGTATAAGGGGCAGATATATCCCATGAACCGGATCGACAGCATCTGGATCGGAATCCTTGAACCAGATGGGAAGGGCCTGGATCAGCCCTATATGAAAGATCTCTATGCCATGTGGACTGCGCATCTCAAAGACCCTGTGCGAATAGCTTTCCTGAACTCGGCAAGATTACAGACGATAATGGAGACAGTGTTTCTGAGGCCAATCGCCCTGAAGAGATCCAAGGGCTCCTTGCAGCGGTGAAGAGGTATCTGGTCTCTCAGAGAGAGCCCCTTGATGGCAGACACGTGATCCTCGTCTCAGGCAGCCGCTATACCAAAGACGGCATAACCTGGAAAGGTCTCTATTTCACACCAAAGCCGTGGGAATATACCGTCTATGCCTCCACGTTTAAACTCAGCCACGGTATTTCTCCTGCAAGTTCGGCCCTGGGGGCGGGCGGATGCACTGACTGCCACGGCTCATGCTCTTCATTCTGGACAAGGCCTGTAATGAAAGAGCCCTTCAACGGCGAAAGTGCAATGCCGATCTTCGAGCCCAACTCAGTGCTGCTTGGGATGTCATCTCTTGCAGTAAAGATGAGCGGGTTCAGACACGAGATCCTTGAGCCCCTCCTTTTTTACGGCACGTTGACCCTGCTTGCCGGACTGCTGTTTTTTGCAGTCCTCTGCGGAGGAGCCATAGAGTACCGCGGTGCCAACGGAATTCTCGCAGACCCTGGCCACCGGCTGATGCTCGGGATACTTGGGACCATCCTTTTGGGACCTGCCATCATCGTCTTGTTTGGAGAATTGCTCCCCAGCCAGGCAATGGGGGTCCTGGAAGTATTCCACGAGGGCGTAGGTATAGTTCTAGTGGGATCTGCCTTCTGGCTGCTTGTCAGCTCCAAATCAGAAAAAGGAGCGTTCTTCTGGCTGGGAATACTGGGAGTTGCCTTTATGACCGTTACAGGAGCGATCCTCATGACGACTGATGCCATAAGTATCAGACAGATCGTGTTTACCCTCCACGACATCGGGGCTGTGGTCTTTTCCACCCTTGCGGCAAGTGTATTTCTTCTGACGTTCTTGAGGGCGCGGAGAAAAGGATGAACTCGGAGGTATGACATGGCAATAGGAGCAGCAGGCAGACTTTCATTTATCGATCGTTATCTGACTCTCTGGATATTCCTGGGCATGGCTGTTGGAGTCGGCACCGGATACATTTTCCCAGTAGTCAAGGATTTCATCAATGCCTTTCAGGTGGGAACCACAAACATCCCCATTGCCGTAGGGCTGGTCCTCATGATGTACCCGCCCTTGGCCAAGGTGAAATACGAGCAGTTGGGACAGGTCTTTCGTAATTTCAAGGTCCTTGCCCTCTCTTTGGTTCAGAACTGGGTGATCGGCCCCATCCTCATGTTTATTCTGGCGATCGCCCTCCTTTCCGGGCATCACGAATACATGGTTGGGCTGATTATGATAGGGCTTGCCCGCTGTATTGCCATGGTCATCGTATGGAATGATCTCGCCGCCGGAGATCGGGAATACTGTGCGGGACTCGTGGCATTTAACTCTATTTTCCAGGTGCTGTTTTTTTTCCTTCTATGCCTATATCTTTATCACCGTGCTTCCCCAATGGCTGGGAATCAAAGGTTCGGTGGTCGATATTTCCATAGGCCAGATCGCCGAGAGCGTTTCATCTACCTTGGCATTCCCTTCTTGGCGGGTATCATCACCAGGGTGATTGGGATTAAAACCAAAGGCAGAGCCTGGTATGAGGAAAAATTTGTCCCGGTTATCAGTCCTATCACCCTTATCGCCCTGCTCTTCACCATTATCGTAATGTTTTCCCTCAAGGGCGAGTATATTGTCCAACTGCCATTGGACGTAGTGAGAATTGCGATTCCCCTAGTCATATATTTTGTGACCATGTTTTTTGTGTCCTTCTATCTTTCAATGAAAGTCGGAGCCACCTATGAACAGTCCACGACCCTGAGCTTTACCGCCGCATCGAACAACTTTGAGCTGGCTATAGCCGTGGCAGTTGCGGTTTTCGGCATCGACTCGGGGCAGGCATTTGCAGCAGTCATAGGTCCCCTAGTCGAGGTCCCGGTTTTAATCAGTCTTGTCAATGTAGCCCTCTGGTTCAAGAAAAAATATTTCCCCTTTGCCGTTGAGACTCCCACAGGGGTATGCCACGTCACTTGCAAGCCTTGATGAACTCATACTTTTCAGGAAAAAACCCATGGAGGTGATGGCTGAGATGAATCTTGCTATTCCGTTTTTACGTTCTGCATCGAGACGCTAAGGAAGACGACATGGGGCCATTGGGGACGTCCGTGAAATTTGGACTTTCCTTTCCGGCAGGGGTATGATAACCTTGCAGCATGCCAAGAAGCTCCCGCATAGATGCCCCTGGCGCCCTCCATCACATCATCATCAGGGGAATCGAGCGTCGAAAAATCTTTCGAGACGATTCCGACAAGAAGAACTTTCTTGAACGCCTGAAAAAGGTCCTCACCAACACCAAGACACCGTGCTATGCATGGGTGCTCATGGATAACCATTTCTTATGTTGAGCTCAACATAAGAAATGTTATGTGAAGCTCCGGATTATGTGAAGTTGAGCATCTTTATTTCCGGCCCTCCCTTTCATTTTCTTCATCTGTTTAACAATTTGCTACACATAATTGGGGTGCTTTGGCAAGCGTATTCAACCACTGTAAGACATCGGGTTTCTGCCATGGCAGAGGCTTTTTGACGTCAGGAGGTCCGGCTTTTTGGAGCATTTGCCGCTTCATTTCCATGTCGATTTCCACGTAGATGTGTGTTGTGTTGATGTCGGCGTGTCCCAGCCAGTAGCTGATCATATTGACATCGTTGCCTGAGCGCAGCAGGTGCATGGCGGTTATGTGCCGGATGGTGTGCGGGGTGACGGTTTTGGCAGCAATGGATGGGCATTGGCTTTTAGCTGCAGTGGCGTATTTGCCAATGATGTACCGAACACCGAATCGTGTGATGGGTGAGGCATTTGCGTTGAGGAAGAGCTGCTGTTCGGCCGGATCTTTTGCTGTGCGCTGTTTGAGGTATGCCTCCAGCGCCTCGACCGTTTCGGGCCAAAGCGGACAGCTCCGATACTTGTTGCCCTTACCAAGGAGCTTGACCTGAGCTACGCCATCGAGGCACAGATCTTCCAGTTTCAGTTCCACGATCTCGCTGACTCGAGCACCTGTGTTGTAGAGCAGGAGCAGTAAGGCTTTGTCCCGCACTCCGGTATGCGATTTGAGGTCTACCGAGTCGAGCAACGCCTGCATCTCGTTTTCTTCAAGGTAGTCCACTGTCTTGTGCTGTGTGCGTTTAATAGGGATAGTACGGATCATCTGGCAGTGGAGCAACAGAGAGGGTTCCTCCCGGGCAATAAAACTGAACAGGGAACGGATAGCGGCCAGTCTCGCATTGCGGGTCCTGGCGCTGCAACCGCGCGTGTTTTCAATATGATCGAGGAAACCGAGCACTAGCGATTCGTCGATGTCTTCCACGCAGAGTTCGTCGACGCTCTTCTTCAATATATCGGAGGCATAGCACAACAGCAGCTTAATGGCATCACGGTAAGCCAGGATGGTATTGGCTGCAAGGCCTTTCCGGACCGGCAGATAGTGGCTAAAGAAACGTTTTAAGGGTTTGGCGATAATATGTGTCATTTTATTCCTCCATGGGATTTGACCCGATGCAGGTAGTAGTTATGAAAGCGCCGATCGACCTGCTCGATCAGCTCCGGTGTAGCCCGCAGGTAGACTTGAGTGGAATGGACATCCACGTGCCCCATATAGGTTGCCAGCCACGGAAGCCGCGCGTTGATATCCTCTCCATCCCGATACCAGGCCAGCAGCCTGTGGACCGCAAAAGTGTGTCTGATGTCGTGTATGCGGGGGCCGGTGTGCTTGCTGTGACGGATGCCGCACTGTCTCAGTAAGTGCCGGAAGGTCTGATTGACGGTCGAGTGGTGCAGGCGGCGGGATCGCTGGTTGATAAAGAGCGGAGAGTCGGGCGAGCGTGGCCTCACCTGCAACCGTTTATGCATGTATTGCTGCAAAGCTTGGCAGGTGGAATCACTCAGGAGCACCCAGCGGGCCTTTCGGAACTTGCCTTCAGCTATGAGGAGCCGTTGCCCGGCGCTGTGGAGGTGTTCCAGAGTCAAGGCCGACGCCTCACCGATGCGGATTCCCGTACTGTAGAGGAGGCCCAAAAGAGTGCGGTAGGTGTAAGGCCGAAGGGAGTTTTTAGGTGGCAGTCGGGAGGCGGCCGCCATTAGGGTCCGGAGTTCAAATTTACTGTAGATATAGGGCTGATGAGCCCCTCCGGACGGGATTACTCTCAACGGATCGGGCACATAGCCGAGGGGATCGTTCCGGGCCAGATACTCGCACAATTGTTTGACCACGCAGAAGCGGTTATAGAGCGTGCGTGGGGCAAGATGCGAAAGGTTTTCCAGATAATGCTCCATGGTCTCTCGGGTAATGCGCGGCTCGCTCAGGTGTTCTTCGACCAGAAAGTGGTCAAAGTATCCCAACAGTTGTGCCTGAGACTGATAATCGGTGCCTGAGAGGCGGCGTAGATTGATGAAGTTTTGTATCTGGACGGCCAGGAGGCTTTGAATCATTGTGGCACCTCCTGCGGCCATTCGAGGGCCACTTGCCTCAGGGAATCGAACTCCACCTTGGTATAGATGAAGGTAGTCCCGATATGGCGATGGCCGAGTACGTCGGCGATTGCCTTCAGGGAATGACCCTTGTGGAGCATTCGAGTGGCAAAGCAATGCCGAAAGGCATGTGCGCCCTTACTGGGAATCTCAATGCCCGCAGTCCGGATGTAACGCTCCACCATGGCCGAAAGTGAGCTGGCCCGGGGAAAGGGTGATAGGGTGCCCGGCAGGTCAGAAAAACGTGAGGATATGAATAAGAGGGACGGGAGTTTTGCAAGTAATCCAACAGGCTTTCGCCCACTTCAGGAGTTAAGGGTAGGCGGCTGTCTTTGCCATGTTTTAAGGCCCTGAAAAGGATTTGGTCCTGCACCCAGTCGACATCTTCCATTCGAAGCGCACGCACTTGGCCGCCCCTCACCCCGTAGGTGTAAAGCAGTATCAGAATGGCGTAATCCCGACGGCCCACATGGCTGTTGCGATTTATGCAACGCAGGACCTGTTGCGCCTGGATATCGGTCAGCCCGCGTGGAACGGTGGCCAGTTTGTAAGTGCGCAATGTGGGAACAGCGTACTCCAGAGACTGCTCAATATAGCCATTATGCAAACAGAACCGCAAAAAGGTCCGCAAAGCCGACTGCATGGAGCGCCGTGCTGAACGCCCCATGCTCCGGGCATAGCTAATGAAGAAACCCTCAATTTTATCTGAACTGAGCCTTAACAGGCCTTCCGGCATAGCTTCAGGGCCGAGCCATTCAAGAAACTGAGTGATCGAGTGGCACCGGACCCCGAGTGTTCCCTCCGAAGCGTGCTGGTAATGGCGCATCCACTCGAGATAGGCATCCAGAAGGGGCTGATAGATCTCCTGCCCGGATGAGGAATCAAAAAGCCCGGAGTCACGAAGATAGTCGAGGAAACGATTTATCGAGTAGCGGACTCGACGGACGTGCCCTTCCAGCGTTCCCCGCCGCCGGCACACCAAAGGGTAGGCCTTGAAAAAACCAGCGACATCTCTTGAACTAAGGCCCTCGCGGAAGCCACTTCCCGGACCGCCCAGATACTCGTTAAGGTGGGATACGTTAAAGAGGTGCTTACGTATTGTCCAGCGACTAAAGCCATGCTCCAGAAGCCAGCTACAAAATCCCTCCAGAAGCCCACTCAATGGGCCGCTACGCAGCCCCTTGAGTGTTCCCGGACACCCAAAAATCTGTTTTAATGCCATGATAACCCCCTTTCTCCGCCCCGTTTGTCGGGGTGGTAAGGAATTGTCATAGCACGCAATTATGTGTAGTAATATCGATGGGAGCCTGTGAATCAGGCCGAAATGGCGGGGAGATTCTCTATGGACGGAAACCTAACTTCACATAATCCGGAGCTTCACATAACAT
>PQXD01000005.1:88534-100126 GCA_003194485.1 Deltaproteobacteria bacterium | reverse complement strand
GACCCTTTTATGGAGCTGTTACAGGCCCAGCAGGGAACTTGCGCCTTATAGGTACCTAAATGTTCAACTAGCTGTTTTTAAAAAAGAAATATTTTAACTTGACAGGGGTAAGATAGGATGTCCCCCATGCCGCGCACAGATATTTCTTGAAGGCTTCTATGGTCTCCCTTCCCTTGCC
Organism: Deltaproteobacteria bacterium; assembly: GCA_003194485.1. Lineage (NCBI taxonomy): Bacteria > Pseudomonadati > Myxococcota > Myxococcia > Deltaproteobacteria bacterium. Next base: position 99,948 of record PQXD01000005.1, on the reverse strand, counting down.
CTCTGTGACAAAAAGAACCGGCCTGTCCTTGCGGTCAAGGTCTATGAATATCGTGACATAACGGTGGCCCTTGCCAGAAGATGTCTCGTCTATCCCTATGCCCTGAACCTGGCTAAGGTCCAGTCTCGACATGGCCTTGTTTACATAGTGGAAAACGATCCGCCATAGCCTTTTGTCGTTTATACCCATTATCCTAGAGGCTGCGGCTACCGGCATCTCCCGAACCAAAACCATGGCTGCCTGCTCAAACAACATGGTGAACCGGGTACCCTTATGAGCCCAAGGCACCTTGACCATCTTGACCCCATGCTCAGGACAATTGGTCCTTGGAACTGATGCTGTGATGTAGCAATGGTGCTGAAAGAAATTCAGATGCCTCCATGTCTTTTCTTGAAAATCATGGGCCTTACACATACGTCCACAAACTAGACATGGAAATTCAGACCCCCTGTCAGCCTTGATCCTTATTTTCAATTGGGCTCTACGTCTGTATCCAGAACCTGGCCTATTATCCTCCATAGTGGCTTGATGCCCAATCCCAATGAAATGACGTCGGATTCATTCATCTTAATACTCTCCTATCTGTTTCCTGTGGATTTGAATCTTACATCATTCAAATCCACAGGAAACGCCGAAGAGCCGGATAAGAATAAATCACGACACGAGGAGACACTAAGGCAATTGCTTGAAATCGTGTTGAATAAAAAAATATCTTTCTATTTAGTCGACGCTAAAAAAGGCCATTTTTAAGCAGATTGTCTCTGAGCAACAGCTTGTGGGCCAGCCAATAGCTCCATGTAAATTTGGCGCAAAAAGGCTGCCAGCCAGAGCAGCAGCTTGTGGAAATTCATCCCGGCTGCTGACAGTATGGCATTTATACAGTCTCCAAGTACTCCTTTGAGACGATTTTTGTCCATCCTGTGTTCATGTTTCAGATGACCAATGCCGGGCTCTATGGCTGCTCTGCGTTTCATCCATCTCCACAGACTCCTGGCTATCCGGCCTCTGCGAGATTTGTCCACATGAACTTTGACCCCTTTACCTGTGTAATTGTGCCCTCGATAACCCTGATCAACATAGGCCTCCTGTCTCAGGAACTGGGCAACGGCCCTGGCCTGGTGGACAATTATGCCCATGAGGCTCTCCCCCCGGAACTTGAGGATTTCCAAGGGGAGAGCCTCGATCCTGAAGATATGTTCAGACCAGTCCGGCATATACTATGATCGGCTACCTCCGGGCTATTTTGAGACAAGCTCGCCTAATGCCGCCTCCAGCCTGTCCATCCCCTCCCGGATTATATCTAAGTCCGTGGCATAGGAGAATCGCATGAAGCGGTCGTCTCCAAAGGCAACGCCCGGCACCCCGGCAATCTGGGCATTTTCCAACAGATATTCGGCCATGTCCAGCGAATTATTGATTTCTTTGCCTGATGCCTCTTTCCCATAATAAAATGAGAGATCCGGGAATACGTAAAAGGCCCCTTTGGGTTCTACACACGATATCCCCTGAATGGCCCTGAGTCTTTCCATAATGTAGTTTTTTCTCTCGAAAAAGGCCTCTTTCATCCTCATTACCCCGTCCTGGGGGCCGGTCAGTGCGGCCAGGGCGGCCTTTTGAGCTATCGAGTTGGGATTGGAAGTACTCTGGCTCTGTATCTTGGTTGCCGCCTTTACTACAGCCTCCGGACCTGCGAGATAGCCTATGCGCCAGCCGGTCATGGCATACGTCTTTGAGACACCGTTTACCACTACCACGTGATCCTGCGCCTCAGGGAGTACAGAGGCAATATTCTCCGGGCCTTTGTCGTCAAAGCGGATCCGGTCATAGATGTCGTCGGTGATTATTACAAAATCGTGTTCAACCGCCAGCTCAGCTACGGTCTTGAGGTCGTCTCTACTATAGACCGCACCAGTGGGGTTTGAGGGACTGTTCAGGATCATGGCCCTGGTCCTGGATGTTATCAAGGAGCCCAGTACCGCAAAGTCCAGTGCAAAATCCCTGTAAGGGTCACACGGAAGGAACTTGACGTTGCCTCCTGCAAGCTCTACTATTGCAGGATAAGAGACCCAGTATGGCACCGGAATTATGACTTCGTCTCCAGGATCCAAAACGGCCTGAGCCACATTGTACAGGACCTGTTTTCCACCGGTTGAGACCATGATCTGCTCAGGCCTGTATATCAGTTTATAGTCCTGTTCAAATTTGGCCGCTATGGCCTCCTTCAGCTCAGGAATACCGCCTACCGGCGTATATTTTGTGAATCCGTCCTTGATGGCCTTTATGGCAGCCTCTTTTATATGCTCGGGAGTGTCAAAATCCGGTTCTCCTGCTGACAGATTCACAATATCGACCCCCTGTGCCTTAAGGGTCTTGGCCTTTGTGTCTATCGCAAGTGTGGGTGACGGCTTGAGATTTCGTACACGTTCTGCAAGTGGGAATGTCCAGGACATCTGCTGTTACTCCTCTCGTCGATCATTAATAATTGAACGGTATTTCGGATTCATCGTATAAGACCCGCTTCAGATACAGACCCTGTGGCGGGGCAGTGGGACCGGCTGAAGAACGGTCCTTAGAGGCAAGCACATCGGCCATATCTTCATGAGGTCTCTTTCCAAGACCGATTTGAACCAAAAGCCCTGCAATGTTTCGCACCATATAACGAAGGAACCCGTCAGCGGCAATAGTAAACATATAGTGCAGGCCTCCGGACGGAGGGAATATTCCCCGGGTCATCGGTTTGATTTCACAGGAGTATATGGTGCGGATACCTGTCTTTGCATTGCTCCCGCTGGCCTTGAAGGCACTGAAGTCATGGGTCCCTATGAGAGGTGGGAGCGCCGTTTCCATGGAAGAAAGGTCCAGAGACCGGTTTAGCAGCCATGCCCTCTCATTCCAAAAGGGAGACCTGGTATCCGAAACCAGAATGTGATAACAGTATATTTTACAGATCGAGGCCCTGGTTGAGTGAAAGTCAGGGGAAGCCTCGGATGTGGCCAATATGCCTATATCCTCAGGCAATAGACTGTTCAGGCCTTTCAGAAATCCTTCAAGGGGTATTTTTGAATCAGTATGAAAATTTGCTACCTGGGCCAGGGCGTGCACCCCTGTATCGGTTCTTCCGGAGCCGATCAGGCAGACCTGCTCACCTGTCATCTTCTCCAGGGCGGCTTCGATGACTCCTTGGATGCTTATTTGACCGACTTGCCTTTGCCAGCCGTGATATCTTGTTCCGTTGTATTGGATGGTGAGCTTTATGTTTCTCAATGGAAGACGGGATCGGCCTGAAGAGCCCATGATCTAAGGATAAAGAGGCACCGTGTCCAGACCGAGGGATTCGTCCAGCCCGGCCATTATATTGAGGTTCTGGACAGCCTGTCCTGAGGCGCCTTTTACCAGATTATCTATGGCGGATATAAGTATGAGTGTATTGGTATGTCCGTCTACTCTTGCTCCAATATCGCAAAAATTGCTCCCCCTCACATAGGATACGTCGGGGAAAGCGCCCTCAGGGAATACGCGCACAAAAGGAGAATCTTCATAGAAATCTTTTATGGCAACGAGGACTTTGCCAGTGGATACTTCCCGGGTAAGCCGGGCATAGATCGTGGTGAGGATGCCCCGGGTCATGGGGACCAGATGCGGGGTGAAGGTGACGGCCACGGGTCTGCCTGCTGCTATGGAAAGTTCTTGTTCTATTTCAGGCATGTGACGGTGCTCAGCCACTTTATAGGCCTTGAGTGACTCATTGACTTCACAGTAAATGGTCCCCGGGGAGGGGCTTCGGCCAGCCCCGCTTGCTCCGGATTTAGAGTCCGCTATTATTCCCTTGGGGCTGACTATTCCCGAATGAAGCAAGGGGGCAAGAGGAAGGATCGCACCGGTCGGGTAGCAGCCGGGATTTGCTACAAGTTGCGCATGTGCAATATCTTTTCTGTAGATTTCAGGCAGTCCGTATACTGCCCTATCAAGCTGTTCAGGGGCAGCATGGGCCTGATGATACCAGGTTTCATAGGTCCGGCTATCCCTCAGGCGAAAATCAGCGGAGAGATCTACGACTCTCAATCCTGCCTCAAGAAATTGCGGAACAACCGACATGGCAGCCTTGTGCGGGACTGCTGTAAATATCCATTCGGCAGATCTGGTCAGGTACTTGACATCTGGCTCTGTGAAGAGAAGGCCATCGTAGCCATGCAGTGAGGGGAAGACCTCCCCTACAGGATGGCCTGCATATTTTCGCGAGGTCACTGCAACAACGTCTGCCTGCGGATGGAGCTTCAGGATACGCAGGAGTTCAATCCCAGTATAACCAGACCCTCCCACTATTGCTACGCGTAACATCGTCTTAATGCTTCATAAAAAAAGGGAAGGAGACCCTTCCCATTAAAAAGAGTAGCCATTCACGGAGTTACACCGTTTTACCGCAACCCACCGAACTGTAAGCGTTTACAAAAAAGATTTCCATCTTCCATTCGGCATTCTCTAACGCTTGGAGTACTGGTAACGCTTTCTGGCTCCTGCCAGTCCGTACTTCTTGCGTTCTTTCTCCCTGGCATCTCTGGTAAGGAAACCGGCCTTCTTTAAGGGAATTCGATATCCTTCATCGGCCTGAATGAGTGCACGTGCTATACTGTGCCGGACCGCCTCGGACTGGCCGCTTTTCCCGCCGCCCTTGACCTTGATCATGACATCGTACTTGCCGACCGTATTCGTAACAACAAAGGGCTGCTCCGCAATGAGACGAGCGGTATCTACATCAAAGTACTCATCAAAGGGCTTTCCGTTGGCTGTCATCCTGCCTTCGCCAGGGGATATCCATACACGGGCCCTAGCGGTCTTTCTCTTGCCGGTGGCATAATAGCGTGTCTGTTCCATATTTCCGGTATCCTAAGGAGTCATCAGTAGCTGTTGAGCTGGAGTTGTTCGGGAACCTGGGCCTGGTGTGGATGCTGTGGGCCGGCGTAGATTTTGAGTTTCTTGAGCTGGCTGCGTCCCAAGCGGTTTTTGGGCAGCATGCGTTTAACCGCCAGTCGAATTACGCTTTCCGGCTTCGTCTTCAATAATTTGCGGGCAGTAGTGGTCTTCAGATTTCCAAGATAGCCTGAATGCCTGTAATATGATTTCCTGTCCAGCTTTTCCCCGGTAAGCCTGATCTTGTCAGCATTCACTACTATAATAAAATCACCGGTATCCAGATGAGGAGTGAAAACAGGTTTGTGCTTACCCCTCAGTCGCGTGGCTATTTGAGTTGCCAGGCGTCCCAGAACCTTATCACTGGCATCTACTACATACCATTTACGTTCAATTTCATTCACCTTTGGAAGAGGCGTTGTCATACAATAAACTCCAATTTCTGACCAAAAAGAGGGTTGACCTCAATGAGAGGCATTGGACATCTAAAAGAAATGGAGACGATTGTCAAGGGTAAAAAAAGGATATCTCCTCCTCACCTCCGTGGAGCTTTCAGTGTCTTTGACTTCTTTCGTCTCGTAGACGACTTTGTCTGTAAATTCTGTGTGAGCAGTTACGGCTCAAAAGCTGATTCTGGCCTCCAGGGCTTTTTGCAATGTCATTTTATCTGCATATTTCAGATCCATGCCCATAGGTATGCCGCAGGCGATCCGGGTAACCTGTACGCCGTACTTTTTCAGGCCTTCAGCCAGAAATGCTGAAGTGGCCTCTCCGGCAACGGTGCTGCTCATTGCAATTATAACTTCTCTTATATCTTCTTTCTGTATACGTTCGAGGAGTTCTTTTATCTTCAGCTGATCCGGTCCTATCCCTTCCATGGGTGCAAGGACCCCGTGCAGCACATGGTAGCGTCCCCTGAAGGCCCCGGCCTTTTCCAGGGCCAGCAGGTCTCCGGGGTCTTCCACTACACAGACTATAGAGGCATCCCTTTTGGGGTTGGCACAAACGGGGCATGGATCCTGCTCGGAAAAAGTAAAACAAACAGAGCATAATCCTATCTTGTCGTGGAGTTCTGCGACGGATCTTACCAGTTCCTGGGCCTGGGCCCTTGGCCACCTCAATATCTGGAGGGCAAAGCGTGTGGCGGTCTTTTCACCGACTCCCGGAAGTCTTTCCAGGTTCTTAATAAGCCTGCTAAGTGCAGGCGGAAAGGCGGAGGACATTTCAATATCAGGACATTCCGGGCAACTTGAGGCCGCCTGTCAGCTTTGCCATTTCTCCTTCCACCATCTCTTTGGACCGGGCCAGTGCCTCATTTACCGCTGCCATTACAAGATCTTGCAGCATTTCTACATCTTCAGGGTCTACAACCTCTTTTTCAATGGTTATTGATACTATTTCCGGCTTTCCATTGGCAACGGCCTTAACCATCCCGCCTCCTGCAGAGGCCTCTATTTCCCTTGTGGCCAGTTCACTTTGGAGTTGTCCAATCTTGGCCTGGAGGCGTTGGGCCTGCCTCATCATTTCCTTGATATTTGGCTGCATTATATAGCTCCTTTTTAGATTACTTCCGTCCTTTATTGGAAAAGACTTTCACGTCGGAAATCCGTGCGTGAAAGACCTTGATAGCCTCCTGGACCAGTGAGGATTGAATAAGTTCGTCCCGCCGCAGGTTACCGGGCTTCCCAGCCCCTCCGGCATCATCATAATCTGCGTCGCAGGCATCTTCCACTACGACATCGATAGCGCGGCCGAAGAATTTCTTCGCCAACTCCCTCAGCCGTTGCTGATGGTCTGCTTCGCAGAGCAGGTCATGCTGCATACCTGGCCGGCACTTCAGCTGGATACGATCCCCGTTGCCGTCTGTATCGATCCCTTCGCAACAGACCAGCAACGACCCGAGGAAGGGCTTTTGCCCTTTAACAAAATCTACAAAATCACTCCATATCTCTGGATTACATATTTTGGCCGTCCGGGCAACAGAATCGTTTTTAGGAGATGCGGCTATTTCTTTCAGAGGTCTTTTGAAAAAATCCCCTTTCCCGATTCGTGCCGAAGATAAAAGTTTATCTACTTTTCCCATGAGATCATCTATGGCCACGACCTCTTTCATGCTGCACAGCCGGATCACCAGTATTTCAAGGGAAAGCCTGGGGGTAGTGCTCCTGTATACCGCCTCATGCCCCTTTATCAGGGCATCCAGTATCTGAAAAAGGCTATGGGCAGCATATTTTGAAATGACAGAAGAAAGCTCATCTATATCTTCCCTGCTCAAGTCCATCAAAGTCGCTGCGCTCTCGGGACCAAGATTTTTCAACACCACCAGGTGCCTGAAAAATACCACCAGGTCTGCAGTAAATTTCTGGATGTCCCCACCAAAACCATAGATTTCGTTAATGGGTCCGAGGGCCTTGACCATATCGCCTTCAAGTATGGCAACAGCAAGCTCCTTGAGCACCTGGATTTCCACAACACCAAGGACCTCGCAGACCTCTTTCAAAGAAGTCGCACCATAGGCAGCCACCTGATCGAGAAGGCTCAGGCTGTCCCTTACGCTGCCCTCAGCCTCTCTTGCCAGCAAAAGCGTTGCATCCTCCCGGAGCCCCATGCCCTCTGCCCGAACTATCTTACCCAGGTGGTTAGCCAGCTCTGCCGTAGCCAATCTGCGGAATTCATAGTGCTGGCACCTCGAATTTATGGTGGCCGGAATCTTTTGGGGTTCAGTGGTTGCAAATATGAAGTACACATGGGACGGGGGCTCCTCCAGGGTCTTCAAAAGGGCGTTAAAGGCCTCTTTTGTCAGCATGTGTACTTCGTCGATGATGTAGATCCTGTGTCTGCACCGGGTTGGACGAAATAATATATTTTCCCTTAGCTGGCGGATTTCATCAATACCACGGTTAGATGCTCCGTCTATCTCCTGTACGTCAACAGAAGATCCGGCAGTTATTTCCCTGCACACCCCACACCTGTTACATGGATCAGGGGCCGGACCGGATTCGCAATTCACGGCCTTTGCCAGTATCCTGGCCACGGAAGTCTTGCCGACTCCTCTGGGCCCGCTGAAGAGCAGGGCATGGGCAAGACAGTCGTTTCTTAAGGCATTTTGAAGGGTCCTGGTTACGTGTACCTGGCCAATTACCTCTTCGAATGTCTGAGGACGCCATTTTCTGGCAAGGACTAAATAAGACATGGACTGAGCTGAGTATCTCTCTGGAAAAAATGATAGCCAGGCACCCCTGCGACACACAAAGGGCCCTACTGCCGTTGCTTCCTTCCGGACCTGGCGGGGTTCGCAGGGTTTTGTTGCGCAGGACCCGGCTATCAATTTGTTATGTTTTTAAATAAAATATCTGGCGGAGAGGGTGGGATTCGAACCCACGGTACACCTTTTGGGCGTACACACGATTTCCAGTCGGGCCCCTTCGGCCTCTCGGGCACCTCTCCACATGTAATTATTCATTTCCAGGCTGCCTACTGCAATGAGTATAAAGTGTTGGCTCCGCATTGCTTCACAGCCATGGCTCTTCATAGATGATAAGCCCGATATACCATTGTGAGCCTTGGCAAGTCAACATTGATTACGCTGAAAATACCCCATCTGCGGCGTTGCTTCAATTTCTTCGTCACTGCAAGCGTACGCCAAGTACGCCTCACTCCCCGGAAATATTGATTTATCCCTATTCAAATAACCAAAACCCTTGGCGGAGAGGGTGGGATTCGAACCCACGGTACACCTTTTGGGCGTACAGACGATTTCGAGTCGCCCCCGTTATGACCGCTTCGGTACCTCTCCGCGACCTGGATGAATTTTAAATTATGACTATTGAGTTAGCTCCGCATCATATGCTAATTGTAACGGATTATTGGATGATTACCCAATAATCAAAGACTATATATCGAAGCGGAGCTAACTCAATAGTCATAATTTAAATTTCTACTTGCGCTTTTTCTGAAAGAAGGTCTGGATCAGCAACCGGCAATCCTCTGCGAGTATGCCACGGCTTACCTCAAGGCGGTGGTTCAGCCTTGGATCTTGAACAATGTTATAAAGCGTGCCGCAGGCACCGGCCTTGGGATCTTCGGCACCATACGCCAGCCGCCCGATCCGGGCAAGGACCATGGCCCCTGCACACATGGGGCAAGGTTCTATTGTAACATACAGCGTGGTGTCAGTCAGCCTGTAGCTGCCGAATCTTTCGGCCCCTTGCCTCAAGACCAGAATCTCGGCATGAGCCGTAGGGTCGCACTGTCTTAAGGACATGTTGCAGGCCCTGGCCAGTATTTGGCCCTTTTTATCAACAAGCACTGCGCCCACAGGCACCTCACCATGCCTGGCTGCCCTCCTGGCCTGCTCAAGGGCCAGTTCCATGTATTTCGCATCATCAAGCATAACAGTTGAAAGTCCAAGCCTCTGCAGCCGGCAAAAAATGATCATGCCAACTTTGCACTTGAGACCAGATCCACTTTTCCGCCATTCATTTTATAACACTTATCAGTCAATACTTGTATTACAGACGGAATCTGCGAGATCATCATCCAGGCCTTTCCCGGATAGTTCTGCAGCACCGAAATGAGGCGATCCGCGGTCTTTTCGTCAAGACCGGTCGTAGGCTCATCCAACAAAAGGACCTCAGGCCTCATGGACAATATGGTCGCCATTGAGACAAGCCGCTTTTCCCCGCCTGAGAGTTGATACGGAACCCGGTTTCTGAGATGGGATATCCCAAGCTCTTCCAGTGTCTGCTCCGCCCTTTCTGTTGCCTCCTTATGGCTCATTTCCATATTTAATGGCCCAAAGGCTACGTCTTCTATCACGCTCGGGCAGAAGAGCTGGTCATCAGAATCCTGGAAGAGCAAGCCGATTGCTCGACGGATTTCCTTGAAGTCCTGCTCTGTTTTGCGCCTTTTCCCGAATATATATATTTCACCTCTGTCAGGCTTGAGAAGGCCCAGGATTATGTGGAATAAAGTTGTCTTACCAGTACCGTTTTCTCCTAAGAGTCCGATTTTATCACCCTTTTCCAGGCATAAGCTGAGTCCTTCCAGTACCCTGTTTCCATTTGGGTATTGAAAGGATATCCCATCAAGATCTATCAGCGGCATGGATTTAACCACTCAACCCCAATGATGAGAAAAAGATATGCAGAGATAAGGCCAGCCAGGAAAAGATCTCTGCCATGGAAGCGAAAATGCGAAAGCAGCCAGAAAGTGCCGTCGAAGCCGCGACACAACATTGCCTTGTAAACCCTCTCGCCCCTTTCAAGGCTTTTGATGAACAGGGTCCCGATGAGATAGGCATAAGTTCGATAGGTATGCATGTTGGACCTGGGTTCAAATCCTCGGAGCTTGATGGCATGTTTCATGCGATGGAATTCAGAATCAATAACGTGAAAGTACCTCCAGGAGAAAAAGAAAAGTTGAACCATCTTGGATGGAACCCGGAGATGTGCCAGGGCATGGGCCAGTGAAAATATGGTCGATGTCGAAAGCAGGGCCAGATTTGCCAGTATTATTGCATTGCATTTAAGGCTTATTGACAGAGCGAGGTCAAGACCCTCAGATGTAATTACAACGGGGCCCAAGTTGATAAGGCCGGTCCCTGGTGTTGTCCAGGGAAGTATAAGCCACAATATCATGACAAAGAGATTGACCGCAAACAGACGACGAAATACTTCCTTTGAAGAGAGGCGGGCGGCCGTTACCAGGAGCAGGCCGCCCAAAAAGGCAAGGATCTGCCCTTCCAGACTTTCAAGCCCTACTGTTACAATGGCGTATACTCCGGCGAGAAGTATCTTTATTCTGGGATCTGCGGAATGGAGTGAGGAGTCTCCTGAGGCAAAACGTTCGCAGGTCATTTTTTGCGCCTTCTATGGGTGAAATATACTGCCAGACCCATCAGCCCGGCAATATATCCGAGCCCTGCAACCACGTTATATATTAACTCAGATAGAGAATATACCTCAAAAGCATATCATATATATCAGAAAAGAAATAGACTACCAAAAAAGAAACCTCCTGTTAAGATATATATAGGCACCAACCAAATAAAATCTCAAACAGGAGGCTTCAGTATGGATGACAGAGAGATTATCAGGCTTGAGCAGTTTCGTCAATTAAAGAAAGAGATCACTGGATATTTCATATAAGCGCAGGCGAATTTTGTGACGCAGCACAGGAGGCTCTTTTGAGCCTTCAGAGGCAAGCTGTGATCGTCTTTTCTCAAGCTATGGGTAAAAATACCACCATAGCCAGGATTGAGACGGCAACAGCGCAGATTATTTATGGGGTATAAAATTCGAACAACGAGGCTGGCAGATTGTCTCTGACAACAGCAGTACTCAAAAAAGGTGGAGGGAGAATTTCAGGAAAGAGCAGTAAAGTTCAGGAATAAAATCATTCCAGCTGAACACTGTACTTTTGTAATATATCTTCTTTGGTGATCCTTTCAGGAACTCCGGTTGGCATAAGAACATTACGACCGCAGAGAATGAAAACCTCATAGG
>PQXD01000005.1:59859-85775 GCA_003194485.1 Deltaproteobacteria bacterium | reverse complement strand
CGCCGGACCTTTTTATGGAGCTGTTACAGGCCCAGCAGGGAACTTGCGCCTTATAGGTACCTAAATGTTCAACTAGCTGTTTTTAAAAAAGAAATATTTTAACTTGACAGGGGTAAGATAGGATGTCTCTGAAACAGACCCTGTCACCCTGTTCAGCCAATCTCAACAGTTGTTCCTTTATGGGACTGAGCTTGCGATCAAGAATCTGTTCCAATTCAGCATTGGTTACAGTCCCTTTATGTGCATCTTCAGCCGCCTGCCCGGCTTCCGGGGCGGTACCCTCTGATTCAATGTCCTTTACAGATACCAGCGCCTCGGCCCGGTGGCCCATCCCTGCTTCAAGGACAAGGCGGTACTCTCCGTTTCCAGGTGGCTTATAGGAGAATTTACCCTTTTTGTCAGTCATTCCATGAAAGACCTCTTTGCCCCCGGAATCAAGGACCAGGATCTCAGAGTTCATAGCCTTGGTACCGCCTGAAAAATAGCCCTCAGCCAGAATCATCTTACCGTCATACCAGGCAAACAGGTTGACCCTGTGGGCATGGGCCTGGCTGCAAATCACAAACAGAATCAGGATAATGACTACGGAAACAAGCCCCAATCCCAAAAATCCGGGAGGCGTACTGTCCTTTATTACCTCAGGCTTTGTCCTTAAGAGAAAGGAGATTATCAATACAGAAAGTACGCCTTCAGCAATGGCAATCGGTATGTGGGCCACAAAAATGAGCTTGCTCACCGCGACAAACGACTCTCCGGATAATGCCAGAGAGCCTGCCACCATGGCTGCGCTCAGAACAATAGCGCCTGCTCCGGCAATGGCTGTCGCCACCATTGCAAGCAGACCAGAATTAATTTGCAAGACAGATCTTGCGAAAGCACCCATTATCACGGCAGGGACGGCCATGTTCATTGTGTTGACACCAAGGGTGGTAAGCCCGCCAAACTGAAAAAGCACGGCCTGGAAAAACAGGCCGATGAAGATCGCGGGAAAGGCGGTCCACCCCAACAGGATTCCCAGGATTCCGTTAAGTACCAGGTGGGCGCTGGAGGGACCTACGGGAATATGTACAAGGGATGCCACAAAAAACGCTGCGGTAAGCAGGGCTACCTTGGGTATTTCCTTCACATTCATACGGCGCAACCCGACAGCCAGGCCCAGTACTGTTCCGGCCCCCCCGGCCAAGAGCACAGGGGCCGCCAGGACCCCTTCTGAAATATGCATTTTTTACCTCATATCCCTTGTATATACCCATAAAACAGCACCCAGCTCAACAGGGACCTTTCTGCCCTCATGGTCCATTTTTTCGCTTGCTTCATTGAGTGCAGCAAATCCCCACCATCCCTCTCTCGGCATGGCATAGGAAAAGACGCCCTGGGAATCTGTGTGTACTACCTGCGTGATATACGGGGCTGCCGGGGCCTCAACTTTCTTGTCCCTGTTATAAAATTCTATCTCAATCTCACTGTTCGGCGCCGGCTTTCCATCCAGGAGGACCTGTCCGACAAAGAGATTACCTGTCCACAGGCCGTAGGGCCGGGTCAGAGGTATGATCTCGGTCTTCAGGCCAACCGGCCGGTCCCAGCCCTCCTCCAGTCCGAATGCATTTACGACTACTTTGGTGAAATGCTGGATATATGAGTCTTCCGCAGGCTCCCAATAGGGCTGGGGAATAAAATAAAATATATAGTCTCCGGGACGATTCAGACCAACAGTTCCGATCCAGGTTGTACACTCATCTATGGTCTGTTTTTTCAGGGTGTTCAGCAGGTCCTTATTCTGGCCTCTTATGAGCACTGAAAAACTCACGGGCTTTTCGAGTTCCATGAATCCCTGCTCAAAAGGGTGCATAAATTGGCACGAAAGGGTGATTTGGCGGGATTCATTACCTTCCACGATATCATCAGATGGCAACAATACCCCGAAATGGGCCGGGCAGATACCAGGAGCCAGCCAGATAAAGGCGACAACCAGAAAAAAATAAAGAGCGGTTTTCTTGAAAAAAGATTCCATTGGCAATACCCCCTTGGAAGAAGTGAATTGAAGTGAGTGTAAATGATATTATCTGGGTAGTCAATATCTAAAAAAAGTGGCACTATAAAAGGGGGAAATATTCTGAGGCAAACCGCTCCCGCGGCAGGGCACGGATGGCAACTTCCAGATTGGACTATGGATTCACTGAATTTTACTGGGAAGGTGAAGTGATCATTCTGCTGATAGAGGCCCCTGCCGAATCAGCAGGGTTGCTTATGGTGCCCGGGGCCGGAGTCGAACCGGCACGGTATATAATACCGAGGGATTTTAAGTCCCTTGTGTCTACCAATTTCACCACCCGGGCCTTTGTAGAGTTACTCCCGTATCATGGTGGCCCCACACTTGGGGCATTTTTGCTCAAAGCAAGGGATTCCAGTCCGGTGGGGAACCCGTTCACCACAGTTAGGGCAAATGCACTCTCCTCCAGGGCCTGCGGCAGAACCGCCAAATCTGCCACCTCGTCCCATGCCTCTACCTGTTCCAGGGCCTTGACCTCTAGGGCCTGTTCTATCTCCTCGCGGCATTTTATTTCCTCCTTATTTGTACGTAAATATTCGGTGAACCCGTTATATCCTGCCTTGAAGCGGTTACCTTTTTGCAGGGTTTCAAAGCTCACTCATCGCAGACCGAAAGAGGCAGTGCAATTTGGCCCGCTACCCAAAACCCTGCAAAAGCAAACCGCTCCTGTGGCCGAGGCACGGATGGCAACTTCCACAGTGGACTACGGGTTCACCGAATATTTACATTTGTATTCCTTTATGGCCGGGAAAAGACCTTTGTGGCTATTTCCCGACCTCGAGGGAATTTCCCCACAAACCATGGATATTGCAGTACGCCAAGGCATGGAAAGACTTAAAATCCCCGATCTGGTTAATCTGAAACCGGACATTAGGATTGCTATAGACAGGAGCCCAGCGGGCACGACCCAGACTGATCACCTGATCATTGTCTTTTTTCATTCCATAAAGCTCGATCCATGCAATGTGGTGTTCAACCGTGTTGGGGTGAGGCGTATCATGACCCACAATTACATGAATGATATCTTTTCTTGATTTATGTCCCTTGTCGATCTCAATGCAAGGTACATGTTTCTCATTTCCTTCATCCTTGCCCGCCTTTATGATTTCTGCGAAATTCATTTTATGCCCCCTCCATAATTTTCGCTACAATCCGGTTATAAGCTTTAGTTACTTCTGAATCCGGATATTTCTCCATATAGGATTCTCCAGTATCAGCGGACTGCACCATTTTGGGGTCCAACGGAATCCGGCCCAAGAAGGGAATATTCATAGCCAGAGCTGTTTTCGAACCGCCCCCGGAACCAAAAATATCAACAGGTTTGCCACAGTGGGGACACACAAAACCGCTCATGTTTTCTATCAACCCAAAGACTTGCATCTTAAGGGTCTTGCAGAAATTGATCGATTTTCTGACGTCGCCTAATGATAACTCCTGGGGCATGGTCACGATGATTGCCTTGGCATCTGGAATAGTCTTGGCGACAGTGAGTGGCTCATCGCCTGTCCCAGGCGGTGAATCGATAATGAGATAGTCCAACTTTCCCCAATGCACGTCGGAGATGAACTGCCGGATAACATGCAACTTCAAAGGCCCGCGCCAGATGACAGCCCGGTCTTTATCTTTGGTCATGCATTCGATGGAGACCACTTCCAGGTTGTCTGAATAAGCCTTGGGTACCATTCGCTTATCTGCGCTCACCTCAAGAAGCCCTTTAAGACCAAGCATCCTTGGAATGTCCGGACCATGGAGATCTATATCCATCAAGCCGACTTTTGCCCCTTTTTTTGAAAGGGCAATCGCCAAATTAACGGCAACGCTTGTCTTGCCAACGCCCCCCTTGCCGCTCATGACCAGAAACTTGTGTTTGATTAAAGACAGAGATTTTTTGATGACTTTATTCTGTTCGGCCATATCACGCCGAGATTCAGGGCGGTGGATCTTTTTTGTTTCAGTCATATGGAAACCCCTAGGCCGCAAGCTTTTAGCTTACTTGTCCTCGTTCTATCTCTTTGGCTTTTTACCCATGCCGCGGCCCATGCCGCCGCCTCCGCCCATGCCGCGTCCGCCGCCAGCTATTCCGCGACCTAGACCTCCAGTGGTTTGACCTGGATGTACCGTAACTCCGGGACCTTCGTCCGGTGATGAAATTGTCCCCTTTCTATATTGCACTACTGCTTCTCTCACTGTTCCGCTCACATTTGATATCACCTTGATTCCATCTGCCTGGAGGACTTCAAAGGCATTTGGTCCTACCTGGCCTGTCAGGACTGTCTGAGCACCTGATCCGGCCACAATGGTGGCTGCATTTATGCCGGCTCCACCTGCGGCATCTTGTGCAGCCGTGTTGTCGATTACCTTGACTATATTTCCTGACTCTGAGTCCACAATTACAAAATAATTAGCCCTACCGAAACTGGGATCTATCATGGAATCCAGGTCTTTTCCTGTTGCGCTGATCGCGAGTTTCATCTAAATCTCCTTTTTTATATTTCTCAGCCAAATTATCCTGATATCAACTGCAAAGTAGTCTCTATAACATTTTCAACTTAGGTACGGAGGGAAATCTTGTCAATAAATTTTGGTTCTTCGACGTTTAATGCGGATTTGAGGTAAATATCCGGTGAACCAGTGGTCTCACGTAACCGTTCACAGGAAGGGGATATTTCTTTTCACTTCACACTTCAGCCCCTTGTTTTCTTAAGGCTTTTGACATGGGGGAGTCTTGCCCCCTCTGCATTCGCCTTACGCTGCGCTTAAGGCGATGCAGTTTCCCCCACAGCAAAAGCCGGGAAAACTACGGGGGCTTCCGTTAAACTGTTCAAAGAAATATCCCCTTCCTGTGAACGGTTGCCATCCGCGCCCTGCCGCAGGAGCGGTTTGCCTTTTGCAGGGTTTCGATCGCGGGCCAAATTGCACTGCCTCTCCGGTCCGCGATGGGTGAGCTTTGAAGCCCGGAAAAAGGTAACCGCTCCAAGGCAGGATATAGCGGGTTCATAAAAATATTTTTACGATTTGAGTTATGTTCAAGGCCTTGGACATGTCACATACCGCCACCGCTATATTTCCAGGACATCCCCCTTTTTGCTTCAAAAAAGACCTGAAAGCAGTGATGGTTTCCTTGTCCTTCCCGGGTACCGCAAAAATGACCGATTCCCTGCCAACTTTGCCCTTAAACAAAATCCATGAGTTTTGCAAAAGGCTCTAACTTCCTACTATCTTTTCATAAGGCCAGGCAACTATTCCTCCGTCAAGAAACTTTATATTGTCTTCTTCAAAGCCTTGCCCTATTAACATCCTGGCCGCTTCATAGCCTCGCAACGAAAGCTTGCACAGACATACTATCTCTTTATCCATAGGAAGCTCCCCGGCCCGCTCCCTTACCTTCCCCAGGGGGATATGCACTACGTTGTCATAGGGCAGGCTCAAGACCTCTAATTCCTTTGGGGTGCGGACATCAAGGAGAATAAAGTCCTCCCCGGCATCGAGCTTGGCCTTTACCTCTGCCGGCGAATAGGCCCTGGCTACGGAATCCCGTTTGTTCTGTATAATATTCGCCGCCACGATGACATTGTCCATCGCTGGAGAGAAAGGAGGTGCGTAGGCCATATCGATCTCCGAGAGATCATCAATGGTGCCGGCCTTGGCAAGAAGCGCTGCAATAGTATCAACCCGGGAGAGCACCTCTCCATGACCAAGTATCTGTACTCCCAGCAAGCGCCCTGAGTATGCCTCTGCAATCAATTTCAGATGAATAAGCCCGCAGCCCTTCATATAGTGCGGGCGATCAGGCCCCGGGCTGAGAGTGGTAAGGACATTATAGCCGAGGTTGACTGCATCCCTTTCGGTCAGCCCTGTTCTGGCCACATTAAATCCCAGTATTCTGCATACACCTGTCCCGCATACCCCGGAGAAGGTGCTGTTCCATCCTGAAAGGTTATTGCCGATGATCCGGCCGTGCTTATTAGCAGTGGATCCCATGGGTGCATAGCAGGGCATGCCTGTGACGATATTACGGGACTCAATGCAATCGCCTCCGGCATAGATACTCGGATCGGAAGTACGTAGGTGAGAATCCACTTTTATTCCATATTTCCCAATTTCAAGCCCTGCTTTTTGGGCAAGCTCAATATTTGGCCTGAAACCGATTGCGAGAATCACAAGGTCTGCCTCGATAGCATTTTTTTCCGTCACCACCCTGGATACTCTGCCCTGGCCGTCGTCCTCAAACCTTGCCACCCCGTCGTTGCAATGAAGAAAAACACCCTTGGCCTGGAGATGCTTCATAAGAGGTATGGCCATCTCTTCATCCAACAGGGCAGGCAACACAAAGGGCAGCTTTTCAATCACATGGGTCTCAAAACCTGCTTTAAGCAGGGACTCAACACACTCCAGGCCTATCAATCCGGCCCCTACAATCACTGCCTTTTTTCTTTTTGAACCTTCTATGGCCTTCTTGATGGCCTGACCATCACCAAGGGTCTTGAGACAATGTATTCCATCCAGGTCTATTCCCGGCAGGGGGGGACGGACCGGTCTGCTTCCGGTGGCAATGACAAGGTTATCGTAAGGCAGGTCTTCTTCCTTTCCTTCAACCAGATCCCTTATTTTAACGACTTTACGATTCCTGTCGATCTCTACGGCCTCTGTATTGACCCTTGCCTCTACTCCCTTTACGGCCCTGAAAAAGTTCACATCCCTGGGAACTCCGACAGGAGTATTGATTAATTCCTTGATTTCCTTTACCTCGCCCTCAAGATAAAATGGAAGACCGCAGGCACCGTAAGAAATCTCTCCGCCCTTTTCCAAGAGTATAATTTCGCAGCCAGGATCCAGGCGTTTGGCTCGAGCTGCAGACTTGGGACCACAGGCCACACCCCCGATCACAACTATTCTCTTGCCCATCAGTAACCTCCTTTTTCAATAAATCACTTTTCAGGTAAAAAACATCACCTCGGAGTAAATATTCGGTAAACCCGCTATATTCTGTACATTTTGCCTTGAAGCGGTCATCTCTACAGTGGACCACGGGTTCACCGAATATTTACCATCACTGTCGTCAGAAAAGATCATACGCTCAAAAAAATCTATTGACAAGATACCAGCCCTGACATAATTTAATAAATTGTTATAGAGACTGGTTTGCAACTAATTTGGGAACAGCTTCCTTATAAGTAATAATAAGCAGGTTTTTGGTATGTAATCTCTTGAGGGAAAGTTGTGCCGCACATCTCATGTCTCCATTGAATAAAATCTGAAAGAGCAGTATAGAACAGCGGTCCCGATCCAGGTCCCGGGAGAGTACTCCCTGTATCTTATAAAAAATATACGCGGCGGCTAAAAAATGTACGCGGCGGCCAGGGAAATATTCTCAAAAAACCGGTTAAAGATGAGAAAGGAGAAATTCGTATGAAAATAGCGATCAGTGCAACAGGAAAAGACCTGTCTTCTGCAATAGACCCCAGGTTTGGAAGGGCCGGGTATTTCGTAATAGTTGATACGGAAACAGGAAACATTGTCAATGTTATCGATAACTTGGCAGCCCAGGGTGCCTTCCAGGGAGCAGGCATTAATGCCGCCACCCTTGTAGCCGAATCGGGTGCCCAGGCGGTCTTGACAGGGCAAGTAGGGCCAAAGGCCTTTGAGGTCCTTCATGCAAGTGGAATCAAGGTGATATCAAACGTAGACGGAACGGTCGGTGAAGCCATAGAACAATATAGAAAAGGGGAAATTCCATCACCTGACGAAGGCCCCGGTGTTGAGGTATTTTTCGGCAAAACCTATGGTATGCCGTTTGGCGGCCGCGGAATGGGCGGAGGATGCAGAGGCCGTGGGATAGCCGGAGGCGGCCGCGGAATGGGCGGAGGATGCAGAGGCCGTGGGATAGCCGGAGGCGGCCGCGGAATGGGCGGAGGATGCAGAGGCCGTGGGATAGCCGGAGGCGGCCGCGGAATGGGCGGAGGCATGGGCAAAGACAAAGACACAGAACGTTAAGCAGGCAGGGATAAGGAAATCGCTATGAAACTTGCAGTGGCAAGCGGCAAGGGTGGGACCGGAAAGACCACGGTCTCAGTGAGCCTGGCCCTGGCAGCCAAAGGGCCTGTCCAGCTCCTGGACTGCGATGTGGAGGAACCAAATGCCCATATCTTTTTGCGGCCTTCGATAGAACAGAAAAGGCGATGTACCCTCGTAGTACCAAAAGTAATTGAGAATAAATGTACATATTGCGGCAAGTGCCGTGACATATGCAGATTCAATGCCATTACGGTCTTCAAAGAGATCATAATGACCTTTCCGGAGCTCTGCCACTCCTGCCGGGGCTGCTTTCTGATCTGCCCTGAGGACGCTCTGGCTGAAACAGAACGGGAAGTCGGGTTTGTCGAAAAGGGCCATGCCAACGGAATATCTTTTGTGCAAGGCAGATTGAGGGTAGGTGAAGCCATGTCCCCTCCTCTCATAAAGGCGGTAAAGGCAGAGGCGCAAGACCCGTCCGAATGCCTGGTTATCCTGGATTCTCCGCCGGGCACATCGTGTCCGGTGATCGCCACCGTGAATGATGCAGACTATACACTGCTTGTTACCGAGCCAACGCCCTTCGGCCTTCATGACCTCAAGCTGGCAGTGGGAATGCTCAGAAAGCTTAAGCGTCCCTTTGGTGTGATCCTTAACCGCTCAGATATGGGGAATGAAGATGCTGAGACATGGTGCAGGCGGGAAGATATACCCGTACATCTGAAAATTCCGTTCGATCGCAGGATTGCCGAAGGTTACGCCAGGGGAGAGCCCCTTATCGCAGGCAGGCCGGACCTGCGCAACAGCTTCGAGTCCTTGCTGAAGGAGCTTGCGCAATGAAAGAGATCCTGATCTTGAGCGGCAAAGGTGGGACCGGAAAAACCACAATGGTTGGTTCTCTGGCAGCACTCGTGCCCAACAAAGTCCTGGCAGACTGTGACGTGGATGCTGCAGATCTGTACCTGCTGCTTGATCCAAAAATAAAAAAGGAAACAGAATTCTGGTCCGGCGTGACTGCAGAGGTAGATCCGTCATTATGTACGGCATGCGGGACCTGTGAAGAGCTCTGCCAGTTTGATGCCATAAAAACCATCGAATCAGCGGAGATTGATCCCTTATCCTGTGAAGGATGCGGAGTCTGTGCCGAGTTTTGCCCGGAAAAGGCCATAAACCTGAAGGACAATCTGTGCGGTTCGTGGTTTATTTCAGATACTGATTACGGGCCGATGGTCCATGCTCAACTTGGCATCGGGGAAGAAAATTCCGGAAAGCTGGTCAGCCTGGTGAAAAAAGAGGCCCGCGCCCTTGCCGAGAAAACGAATGCCGAATGGATATTGGTTGACGGGTCACCCGGTATCGGCTGTCCTGTGATAGCCTCTCTTGCTGGTGCAGACCTGATACTCGTGGTTACGGAGCCGACAACATCCGGACTCCATGACCTCAACCGCGTAGTAGACCTTGCGGGACACTTCAAGATACCTGCATGCGTATGCATAAATAAATGGGACCTGAACCGGGAAATCGCAGAAAAGATCCGTGAGACTTGTTTAGAGAGGCAGATTACCATGCTGGGGCTGATTCCATTCGATCCCGATGCAGTGTCCAGCGTGGTTGCTGGCAGACCACTGGTAGAAAACTCAGACGGGCCGGGTGCCATGGCTATCAGAGAGATCTGGAAAAAACTGGAAAAAGTTAACCTTGATAAGAGGACAAAGTAAAAGTGGATGATGCAAAATATCCGTTAATGGGATAAGTTAACCGCCGTCTTCGACAATGGACTCCGGATTTTGGCCGTTGGGGGTTTTTGTTCAGGCATTAATTACAAAAGGAGAATAGACGATTGAAGGAAAGACCGACAAACCCTGTTCTTGAGGAGCAGGACGAAAGAATTAAGGAAAGGCTGCGGAATATAAACCATAAGATAATGGTGATGAGCGGTAAGGGCGGTGTAGGGAAAAGTACTATATCCATAAATCTGGCAATAGGGCTTTCCCTTGAAAATTATTATGTTGGCCTCCTGGATGTGGATCTTCACGGACCTAACATTCCCAAAATGCTGGGTATTGAAAAGGGAGAGCTGCAGCAGCGGCCGGATGGCACGGTTGGCCCTGTTTACTACTCGCCCAACCTGAAGTTCATGTCTATAGAACCCCTTTTACCCCAAAAAGACTCTGCGGTCATATGGCGTGGACCCCTCAAGACATCTGCTATAAGGCAGTTTATTTACGAAATTGAGTGGGGAAAGCTCGACTATCTGGTAATTGACGCGCCGCCAGGGACGGGTGACGAGCCAATGACCGTGGCCCAGACCATACCCGACGCCTATGCAGTGGTGGTAACTACGCCCCAGGAGGTATCATTACTGGATGTCAGAAAATCCATAAACTTCTGTAAACAGGTCAAGATGCCGGTCTTAGGCATTGTAGAAAACATGAGCGGCATGATTTGTCCGCATTGCGGCAAGGCTATAGACATTTTCAAAAAAGGCGGGGGAGAGAAACTGGCTGAAGAGTTGGATATCCCCTTTCTCGGACGTATACCTGTTGATCCGAGAATCGTCACTACAGGGGATGCCGGACGGCCGATTATTGCCTCATATCCCAACAGCCATACGGCAGACGCCTTTCAAAAACTGGGAAGAAACGTAATCGATGCCACACAGACATTAGTTGAAGAGAATAAAGAAATGAAAAAAGAGGGATAAAACAGATGAAAATTGCAATACCGATTGAAAACGGAATGATGTGCAGCCATTTCGGCCATGCGTCCCAATTTGCCATAATAGATGTCGAAGATGGGAATATAGCCAAGACCCAGCTCCTTACACCTCCTCCCCACGAGCCGGGCTCACTGCCCCGCTGGCTTCACGAATTGGGTACAACACACATCATTTGCGGAGGAATCGGAGGAAGGGCTGTGGAGTTAATGGCGTCTGCCGGGATACAGGTCGTTGCAGGCGTGACCGGCACGGACCCGGCGCAGTTGATGGAGGACTTCCTGGCCAACCGCCTCAGGGGTATAGCAGGCCCTACATGCCAGGGACATGACGAGGAAGGCCATCAGTGTCGACATTAAAGAGCCGTTTACGGCCTGAAACTTGAAATTGGAAATGAGAAATTTGGGAAACAGTATTTCTTCAGTAAGGAGGGTGCTATGCCGATCTATGAATACCGATGCGAGGCCTGCGGAAATGTCAGCGAGATGTTGGTATTTTCCGGTCAGCCTGAGGTGAAGTGTCCGTCCTGCGGATCTAAAAATCTCACAAAATTGATATCCTCAAGCTCATCCTTTACCGGCTCTTACAGCTCAAGACTCCCGGGTCCAAATGATACGGCCTGCTGCGGCTTCAGGCCCGGAGATGCCCCGAACTGTTCAGGGCCCGGGTCCTGCTGCGGAAAGGTTTAGTGTATCGGGGTTCCCCTGGAAAAGAGCGTCCCGTTTCGGCTTTCAGCTCTTATGCAATACCTCAGATTGGGTTTTTTCAGCGGAATCATATCAATTATTTTGTCTTGACAGACCTAATGTAAAAAGTTAAAAACGCACTTCTCTTTGATACGGAAGCAGATATATAAAAATTCGGGGACTCGGGAACTGTAATCAAAGATTACCTTAAGGCAAATATCCGGTAAATCCGTTATATCCTGCCTTGAAGCGGTTGCCTTTTTCCGGGTTTCAAAGCTCACTTATTGCGGGCCGGAGAGGCAGTGCAATTTGGCCCGTGATCGAAACCCTGCAAAAGGCAAACCTAAATATTCGGTGAACCCTTTATATCCTGCTATATCCTGCCTTGAAGCGGTTGCCTTTTTCCGGGTTTCAAAGCTCACTTATTGCGGGCCGGAGAGGCAGTGCAATTTGGCCCGCGATCGAAACCCTGCAAAAGGCAAACCGCTCCTGCGGCAGGGCACGGATGGCAACCGTTCACGGGAAGGGGATATTTCTTTGAACAGTTTAACGGAAGCCCCCGTAGTTTTCTTGGCTTTTGCTGTGGGGGAAACCCCGGCTCCTGAGCGCAGCGAAGGAGAACGGGGAGGGGGCAAGACTCCCCCATGTCAAAAGCCTTAAGAAAACAAGGGGCTGAAGTGTTAAGTGAAAAGAAATATCCCCTGCCCGTGAACGCTCTACGCAGTGGATTTAAACTGATCACAGGGGAGCTTCTTTATGGAGACGATTTGCGTCAGCCCGCAAGTTTTCCTGGCTTTTGCTGTGGGGGAAACCCCGGCTCCTGAGCGCAGCGAAGGAGAACGGGGAGGGTCCCATGCTGCAAAGGCCTTAAGAAAACAAGGGCGGGAGCATTTGGAAGAAGAAGCACCCCTGTGACCGGTTACCAATGGACCACGGACGGGTTCACTGAGTATTTACATTAAAAGTCCTTTAATTATCAAGTATTAAATTTTATTTTTCGAGGCAATACAGGCAATGAATAGAGATCCGGCAAAAGTAAGAAATATTGGCATTAGTGCCCACATTGATGCCGGCAAGACCACTCTTACTGAAAGAATTCTTTTTTATACCCAGCGGATTCATGCCATCCACGACGTAAAAGGCAAGGATGGTGTGGGAGCTACCATGGATTTCATGGAGCTTGAAAAAGAACGGGGGATAACCATCACCTCTGCCGCCACTTACTGCGAGTGGAAGGGCTATGAGATAAACATTGTTGATACCCCAGGGCATGTAGACTTCACTATCGAAGTGGAAAGGGCCCTCAGGGTCCTGGACGGCGGGATACTGGTCCTTTGCTCTGTTGGAGGTGTACAGTCTCAGTCCATTACAGTTGACCGGCAGATGTCCAGGTACAAAATCCCATGCATTGCCTTTATAAACAAGTGTGACCGCAGCGGTGCCAACCCGTTCCGCGTTATAGATCAACTCCGGGAAAAGCTGGGCCACAATGCAGTTGCAATGCAGATACCCATAGGCCTTGAATCGGAGTTTCAGGGAGTTGTGGATCTCATATCCATGAAGGCCCTGTACTTTGATGGTACAAGCGGCGAGCGAATACGTTTGGAAGAGATACCTCAAGGGCTCCGTGCAAAGGCAGAGGCCTATAGGGAGACCCTTATTGACGCTGCTTCAATGTTCTCCGATGAACTTATGGAGGCCGCCCTTGAAGGTGAAGTCACGGCAGATCTTCTAAATGATGCGGTAAGAAAAGGGACTCTTGTTCGCGGGCTTACCCCTGTCTTCATTGGATCAGCCTATAAGAATAAAGGGGTCCAGCCTCTACTTGATGCAGTGACTCACTATCTCCCGCAACCGATGGATATTGAGAACTTTGCCCTGGATATGGAAAATGAGGAGGCCGAAGTAAGACTTGAGCCGGATCCTTCATTACCTCTCGTAGCCCTTGCATTTAAGCTGGAAGAGGGGCGTTACGGGCAGCTCACTTACATCAGGGTGTATCAGGGAACCCTCTCCAAGGGTGATACCATAGTTAACTCCAGGACCGGTCAAAAGGTCCGGGTTGGCAGGGTTGTGCGTATACATGCAGACCAGATGGAAGATATAGAGTCTATTCCCGCCGGCTATATCGGGGCACTCTTCGGCATTGACTGCGCATCCGGTGATACCTTCACCTCTCCTGAAATCAGATATAGCATGACCTCCATGCACATACCCGAACCTGTTATCTCACTGGCAATCGTCCCCACGGACAACAAGGCTCAGATCAATATGTCCAAGGCCCTTTCCAGGTTCACCAAGGAAGACCCGACATTCAGGGCATATGTTAACCATGAGACCGGAGATACCATCATCTCCGGCATGGGGGAGCTTCACCTGGAGGTATATGTTGAGCGAATGCGCAGGGAGTACGGCGCGGATGTTACCACGGGTATGCCCCAGGTAGCATACAGGGAGACTATTACACGACGGGCCGAGTTCAACTATACACATAAAAAACAGACGGGTGGTGCAGGCCAGTATGGACGGGTAGCCGGCTACATGGAGCCTGTTGACGACGAATTCGTCTTTGAAAACAGGATAGTCGGAGGTGCCATACCCACAGAGTTTATCTCTTCATGTGAAAAAGGTTTCAGAAAAGCCATGGAGAAAGGGGCATTGCTGGGCTTTCCTGTTACAGGAGTCAAGATCGTCATTAACGACGGTCAATCCCACCCTATGGACTCATCTGACATGGCTTTTCAGACAGCATCCCGCAAGGCCTTTCTGGACGGATACAGGAAAGCCAAACCTGTCATACTGGAACCTGTAATGAAAGTGGCGGTAGAGACCCCGACCGAATTTCAGGGATTTGTAATGGGATCACTCAACCAGCGAAGAGGGATGATCCTGGGTACACAGGATGAAGGAAACATAAGCGTAATAGAGGCAGAGGTCCCGCTCGCCGAGATGTTCGGCTACTCCACAATCCTGCGCTCAGGTACCCAGGGCAAGGCCCAGTTCACCATGGAATTTTGCACCTATCGTCAGGCACCCAAAAGCGTAACGGATGAATTGGTAAAAAGGGCTGCGGAAGGAAAGAAGAAGGCTGCTTAAGCCGTATTTGTACGCTGTTTTAAAGAGAAAGTATAAAGGTCCTTAATATGTCAAAAAACAATCAAAATACTGGAAATCCGCTTAGTTTTATCAAGGAAGATGCCGGCCACCTCCTCAGGGAAGGACAATTCGGCGCAATACTTGCCGGGGCCGGAGAGGGTAAGACTTCTTTCCTGATGCATCTGGCCCTGGACAACTTGCTCAGCGGGAAAAACGTACTTCACATATGTCTTGGACAACCGGTAAAAAAGGTATGTCTTTGGTATGAAGAAGTCCTTCACCGCATATCAGATCAATATGAGTTAAATAATACCAATGTGATGTGGGAGATGATCCTTCCCCACCGTTTTATTATGACCTTTAATGTTGAGGACTTCAGCGTAAAGCGGCTTGAAGAGCGTCTGAACGACCTCACTGAGCAGGGCGTATTCTTTCCACAAGCAGTCTTGTTAGACGGATTGCCATTCAATGAGACTGTGCGGGAATCATTGAGCGAACTAAAAGAAATGTCCAGGAAACACGGTTTCCGGGTATGGTTTACCGTAACGACTCACAGAGAAGACAAGGTCGAACAGCCTGACGACATCCCGTCCCCCATCAGTTATATGTCAAACCTTTTTGATGTTATAGTACAACTCAAACCTGTGGGACGTGAGATCAGTGTTCAAGTGATTAAGGGGCAAAAAGCGGACAAAGTCCCGCCTCTAATACTTGATCCAGCCACACAGCTTATCAAAAATCGTGAGCAATGATATCCTCCTTTCTGTAAAAGGGCTTGAAATTGAAATCCGGACCAATAAGGGGCCTGTGTTCCCTGTAAGGGACATCTCTTTTTCTGTAGGAAAAGGTGAGAGCGTCTGTCTTGTCGGCGAATCCGGTTGCGGAAAGAGCGTTACGGCCCTTTCCCTTCTGGGCCTCCTTCCCAGCCCTCCATTCAAGATCAGAAAAGGGGAAATAAAGTTTGAGCACACAGACCTCATTGGCCTTACCCCTGGTCAATTGTGCAGTATCAGGGGAAATGAAATAGCCATGATTTTTCAAGAGCCTATGACTGCCCTAAACCCGGTCTTCACTATTAGAGACCAGATTGCAGAGGCCATAACAACCCATCTCAAGGTCACAAAAAAGCGGGTTCGGAAGCGGGTTATTGAGCTTTTAACCCAGGTGGGAATGCCGGCACCGGAAGAAAGAATAGCAACTTACCCTCATCAGCTCTCGGGTGGACTGCGTCAAAGGGCTATGATAGCCATGTCCCTTGCGTGCCAACCGAAGCTTTTGATAGCGGATGAGCCCACTACTGCCCTGGATGTTACCATACAGGCCCAAATTCTTGAACTCCTGAACAGTCTCCGTGAACAGTATAATCTCAGCCTTCTTCTAATAACCCATAACCTTGGAGTAGTGGCCCAGATAGCCCACAGGGTAATCATAATGTATGCCGGGAAAATAATTGAAGAGGCCCTGGTAAGTGATCTTTTTGATAATCCCCTCCATCCATACACACAGGGTCTTCTTGATTCATTACCTTATAGCATTCCTGCAGACGTCAGGCGTCTCGCTTCCATTCCGGGGATTGTCCCTGCCTTGGATTCCATTCCTTCAGGGTGTGCCTTTCAGGACCGTTGTCCCAAGGCCATGGATATCTGTAAAAAGATTGAGCCTGAAAATTTCCGTCTGGAAAACGGCAGGCGCGTTTCCTGCCACTTATTCAAATAAATGGTATCAGTCGCCTCCACCAGGATACCCCTGGCTCTTTTTCTTTGTCTGCCCCGGCAGCGGAGATATCCTGGAATATCTTTTCCTTTTTCAGGATACGAGCGGCCTTCATTCCTGCCGGAGTGTCCGGATAAAGGTCTATGGCGGTCTCCAGACGGTTTTTGGCCTGTAGCACCTGGCCGGTACGCATATACCATCTGGCCACCAATACCTCATGCCGCGCCAGGCGGTTCTTTGCCTCTGCTATTCGCTTACGGGCCTCATAACTGTAAGGACTTTCCGGATATCTGTTAAGGAGCCGTCCATAGGTCTCAATGAGCTTGTGGGTGAAGGTCTGGTCACGATCAGGGGCTTCCATTAAATTATAATAGCAGGAACCCTCCTGAAAAATCACATATGGCACCGCTTCGTTGACAGGATGAAGCTTTTCAAATTCTTCGTAAAGGGAGATGGCTTCTTCATAATCGCCCATATAAAACTTGCAGTCTGCAAGACGCAGTTCCGCAAGCACGGCGTACGGGCTGAAGGGATAGCGGTCCCTGACTTTTTTAAATATTTCCTCTGCCAGGATATAGCGACCACTGACAAAATAGTCCATGGCCTTCTCGGACAGGTTAACCTCGCTCTCCGGTTCCGAGGGACCGACTGCGGAATGAAACCATGAGGACAGGCCCTTATCTTTACCGGCATCGATATCGCCGCCCTTGCCGGCACATCCGGCAAAAATGCCGATAATTAAAATACCTGAAAACAAAAGATATCTTGCCGATAATCCCTTGCTGCATACCGTCTGATGACGCAGTTTATTCATCCGGATCAGGACAATGCCTTACTAATAGCGGATTCTATAACAGCCTTCCCTACTGCACCGGTAATCTGCTCTACAACCTGCCCCTCCTTGAAAATAATTAAGGTGGGAATAGCCCTGATGCCATACCTGCCGGGAGTAACCGGACTCTTGTCCACGTCCATCTTGGCTACAATTAATTTTCCGTCGTATTCGCCGGCCAGTTCTTGAATGGTAGGTGCAATGGCCAGGCATGGTCCGCACCAGCCCGCCCAGAAATCAACCAGCACAGGCATATCAGCTTTCAGGACCTGGGATTCGAACTCTGCGTCTGTCACATGTATCAATTTGTCTTCGGACATAGTCTATTCATCTCCTGTTATCAATTAAAATAAAAAGACTGGACTTCGGCATTTCTCTGCCAGAAAACCCGTTCCATAACCGATATAAAACTATGGGATAATACGCGTGAATGTAGGCCAGGGCTGACTGGCTGTCAAGGGACTTCAGATATTGCCGCTACTGCCTCATCTATTCTTTTTACCGGAATGATATCCAGGCCACCCGAGAGCGTGAGACGGTCAGATCCGGCCCAGGGAATAATGCACCTCTTCAGCCCCAGACGTGCAGCCTCGTTGAGTCTCAGTTCCGCCCTGCCAACTGCCCTCACCTCTCCGGTGAGGCCAACTTCTCCAAATACGGCGGTGTCCAGATCCAGAGGGACCTCCTTCAGGCTTGAGACCATGGCCGTTATTACTGCGAGTTCGCTTGCAGGCTCTGATACCTTGAGCCCGCCCGCCACATTTATGAATATGTCCCGGTCATAAAGGGCCACGCCCAGATGCCTTTCCGCAACCGCAATGAGCAAGGCCAGACGATTACTGTCAATACCGGTTGATGTCCGCCTCGGCATCGCCAGGTGTGAAGGGCTCACAAGGGCCTGGATCTCCACCAGGATTGGGCGGGTACCCTCCATGCAGGGAACGACTATGGATCCGGGGACCGCTTTCGGCCTTTGGCCGAGGAAGATCTCAGAGGGATTGGGGACTTGCCTCAGACCGGCCTCAGTCATCTCAAAGACACCTATTTCATGAGTCGGACCGTAACGGTTTTTTACAGTCCTCAAAAGCCGGAAGGTGTGGCTGCGATCACCTTCAAAATACAATACAGTGTCCACCAGATGTTCAAGTACCCGCGGACCGGCTATGGCCCCTTCCTTTGTTACGTGGCCCACAAGTATTGTTGGGACGCCCTTGAGCCTGGCAAGCTGCATGAGCCGTGCGGCAGCCTCCCGGACCTGGGCTACGCTCCCAGGAGCCGAAGATATCTCGCTGCAGAACAGGGTCTGTATGGAATCCACGGCCAGGACGGAAGGATCCTGTTCCTCCACAATGTCAATAATCCGATCGAGTTCCGACTCACACGCAACCCATAGGCCTTCCGGGATCTTTTGCAACCGCTCAGACCTCATTCTGATCTGAGACAGGGATTCCTCCCCACTGACATATAAGACCTTTTTTTGATCAAAGGCCAGGCGGCAGAGTATCTGCAGGAGCAATGTAGATTTACCTATACCCGGCTCTCCGGCCAACAGCACCAGACTGCCGGGTACCAGCCCTCCGCCGAGCACCCTGTCCATTTCTTTCATTCCTATAAAGATTCTGGTCTCATCAACATCTGCAGACACTTCCGGCAAGGGTATAGGAGCAGATTGACTCACGGAATAAATGCATCGGCCTTTTCTAACAAGGCTGTCCGCGGTTTCTTCCACCAGTGTATGCCATTCTCCGCACCCGGGACAACGGCCGAGCCACTTGGCCGAGGTCTGGCCGCATGACTGGCACACATAGACTGTTTTGCCGTCCTTATCTCTGCTCAAGGCCCATATACCTCTTGATCCATGGCCCCCTTGGGGGGAGTTAATGGTAATTTAATCCTGACAATAATGCCACCGCCTTCCCGGTCCCTGAAACTTATCTCACCGCCCATAGCCTGTAACAAGCGGTATACTATGGCAAGCCCCAGCCCGGTACCCTTTGTCTTGGTAGTGACAAAAGGCTCAAAGATACGATTTCTCATGTCTAAAGGCAATCCGGGGCCGTTGTCCTCTACCGTAAGCATAAGAAACTCACCGCTGCACTTCACACTGAACCAGACCTCGCCTTCCTTGATTTCACTCGCTGCATCAATGGCATTTTGTACCAGATTAAGAACTACCTGCATCAATTTTTCCCTGTCAAGTCGCAGCTCCAGTCTTTCACATGACATGTGAAACTTCACCTTACCTTTTAAGGGACCAATACTCCTTTTAATATCCTGGCAGAACCTCTCCGTATCAAGCTCTTTCATATTGAGCTTAATGGGCCTTGCATAAGCAAGGAGGTCAGCAGTCAAACTCTCAAGCCTCCTGGACTCTTCCACAATGACGGAAAAATCCGCCTTTACATCAGGATCTGTTGCACCCTCCAGGTAAAACTGGGCAAAGCCCTTTATACTGCTCAATGGATTTCGTATCTCGTGGGCCAGGACCGCAGCCATCTCACCCAGGGCGGCCATTCGTTCCTGTTTACGCAGTCTGGCCTCCAGACGATAGTTCCTGCGCCATGCCCATAAAAAAAAGGACGTCAGGATCCACAAGGTGATAAGGGAAAATCCAATTAAAGCGAGCTGAAAATTGGCCCTTCTGAGAATCCTGCGTGCCGGATATGGATGGAGAGAAACTCTCAGGCAATAGGTCCCGGTGCTGTCAACAGGCTCAATTTCTTCCGGCGCGCGGGACTGTTCATGATCAATATTATTCTCGTTGCCATTACCGGCCTGTTCGAGGTGAAGGTGCAGGGGAAAGTCCAGGACAAATACCTCTTCTCCGGTTGCAAGGACAGAAAATCGGGTCTCCGGCTGTTTTTGCGAGATCACTCTTTCTACATCAGGATCCATCCGGCTTCTTCCCACCAATAGAGGATTGGAATGGAGCAATACAGTACCGTCCCGATCATAAAGGGCCAGAAAGGCAAGGTCATCCCATCTGTCAGTAGTCACAAGTTCGGGGAAAAGCTCGTTCCTGAGACCTATCCTTTCCAAGGTAAAGCCCAGACTCACAGCTATGTCCAATGCCCGGTTCTCAAGCAGATTCTCCGATCCCTCTATGGATATCCGGTAAGTACCCACAGCGCTGATTAAGGCAACTACGGAAAAGAGCAGCAATATTATGAATGCAGACACCAGATAAACCTTGGAAAAAGTGCTCTTGGGCTGCTTGCGGTTAAAATATGAGTTCATAAAAATGAGATCATCCTATCAGAATTAAATTGTGGTAGAAAATAAAAAAGATTTGTACCATTAATTCAAACATTCAACACTTTAAAATTGTCTCCCAAAATTTGGAGGCCTTGATTGAGGAATATCATGAACAGACATCTGCTTGCAGCTACGGACGGCTCGCCAACCGCCCACAAATCACTGAAATACATAGCCGGGATATATCAAGATGTCCCGGATGTTGATGTTACACTCATAAGTGTGGCAGAACCTCTGCCGTCTTTCCTGACTACCGGAAGCAGGAGTTTCCAGGTCGAGAAGAGCCGTCTCAAGCGTCTGGATGATATGAACAAGCAGAGGCAGCAGGAGTGTATTGACATACT
This sequence comes from Deltaproteobacteria bacterium, assembly GCA_003194485.1. Classification (NCBI taxonomy): domain Bacteria; kingdom Pseudomonadati; phylum Myxococcota; class Myxococcia; species Deltaproteobacteria bacterium. The sequence goes on along the minus strand of PQXD01000005.1, from coordinate 65,071 downwards.
GGAAAGGGGCAGGGCCTTGCTGGAGCGCAACCAATTTCCGGCTGATCACATTCACACAAAACCGGTCGTACAAAGCAGAGGCGCTGTGCATGACATACTCAGCGAAGCCAAACGCGGTAAATATGACGCACTGGTTGTTGGCCGGCGCGGGTTTGGACGTCTTGTTTCATATTTTATAGGCAGTGTCTCCTATGGGCTGGTTCAGCATCTCAAGGATATTGCCATCTGGATAATCGATGACCCTCTTCCATCAAGGCACGTGTTGATTGCGGTCGATGCCTGCGAATCCTGCCTGCGGGTAGTTGACCACGCAAGCTTTGCATTAGCCGGAATAAAAGATATAAAGGTGACTTTATTTAACGTTATTCCAAAATTCCGGCCTTTTATGTCCAGAGAGATCTCCGCCACCTTTGAAGACATTGAAACAATGATAGCCTCTTACTCTGAAAAACATATAAAAGATCTGCTTTCCGAGGTACATAATATATTCAGAGATGCCGGCTTCAGTCCGAAATCCGTGGAGATAAAGATCAAAAAGGGAAGCACGGGAATAGCACGAGACATATTTACAGAATACGAAAGAGGAGGATATGGAACACTGGTCGCCGGCCGCAGGGGAATCGGGGGATGGGAGGCGATTTTCCCGGGCAGCGTATCCAACGGGCTGTTACACACTCATACAAAGGGAGCGCTCTGGATCGTTTCATAAGGGCGATTTCGCCGATGTCTCCCGATTCTTTCCCTGATTCCTTTTCCTTGATTTGGAATTCAAATTCGTCACGTTATGACCGACGGTATCTCTCTGCCGGTGCGGTCCCTGATCTGTGCAATACTATCCGCAATAGAAATGAGCTCTGAAAGGGCTTCCTGTGTATCCCGGCCTTGTCTTTCAGGATCCATTTCGTATCTTTCCAGATATACCCTGAGTGTAGCACCTTCTGTCCCGGTGCCGGACAGACGAAACACTATACGTGAACCTCCTCTGAAGATGATCCTTATCCCCTGGCCGGTACTCAAGCTTCCATCTATGGGGTCCACATAGCTGAAGTCATCGGCGGCCTCAACTTCATGGCTTCCAAAACGTTTTCCCGTAAGACCGGGAAGACTGTCCCTCAAATGATCCATAAGGCCATCTGCGGAACCGGTGTCAAGACCTTCATAATCGTGACGGGAGTAAAAGTTTCTGCCGAACCTCCTCCAGTGTTCCTGCACAATCCTTTCAACCGGCTCCTTTCTGACAGCCAGGAGATTAAGCCAGAAAAGCACTGCCCAAAGCCCATCTTTTTCCCTCATGTGGTCCGAGCCTGTCCCAAAACTCTCTTCACCGCAAAGCGTTACCTTGCCGGCATCGAGTAAATTGCCAAAGAACTTCCATCCTGTAGGTATTTCATAGCATCGGATTCCCAGGGCTTCAGCCACCCTGTCCGCTGCCATACTTGTAGGCATGGATCTCGCAATACCTGTCAGTCTTTCTGAATAACCCGGGACGAGACCGGCATTGGCCGCAAGGACAGCCAGACTATCACTTGGCGTCACAAAAAAGCGCCTTCCCAGGATCATATTGCGGTCCCCGTCCCCGTCCGAGGCAGCTCCAAAATCAGGAGCATCCTCAGAGTTCATGATCCCAACAAGTTCCCGGGCATATTTCAGGTTAGGATCCGGATGGATCCCGCCAAAGTCAGGCAGAGGATCAGCGTTGATCACAGTGCCCCGGGATGCACCGAGGCGTCTTTCCAAAATGGCCCTGGCATAAGGACCGGTGACGGCATTCATGCCGTCGTACACCATAGTAAACTCTTCGGAGCTTAAGAGCCTTCTCATCCGGTCAAAATCAAAGAGCCGCTCCATGAGTTCCACATAATCAGCGACAGGGTCAAATACCTCTATAACCATATCCCCTATATGGCTCTCACCTAAATGGTTCAGATCCGCATCAGGGGCATCAAAAATATGATAAGTATCGATTTCAAGGCTGCGCTTATAGATGGACTCCGTGACGTGCTCCGGGGAAGGGCCCCCGTTTTCGACATTGTATTTTACTCCGAAATCTCCCTCAGGACCTCCTGGATTGTGGCTTGCGGAGAGGATGATGCCGCCCGGCAAGCCGTGCTTCCTGATTACGCAGGATGCCGCCGGCGTGGACAGGATCCCCTTCAGTCCCACCATGGTGCGGCCTATCCCATTGGCGGCGGCCATCTTGATAATGACTTGAAGGGCCTCTTTGTTATAGAAGCGGCCATCTCCTCCAAGGACGATGGTCTTATCCTTTATGTCACCCATTATATCAAAGACGGACTGGACAAAATTCTCCAGATAATGGGGCTGTTGAAACGTGATTAACTTCTTGCGAAGGCCTGAGGTGCCTGGCCTCTGGTCTTTAAAGGGTCTTGTGGACACCTTTTTAATACTCATCCTGAGATTCCTCCTTTTTTACGGATAGATCTGACAGCTATCCGGAAGACATCAAATCACAAAAAACACGGTTTCGCAAAAAACAAAAAATCCTGCATTGTACTAATAGGGCAATTCATGATAGACTCCATTTTATAACAATACGGCATCCAAGCTCTTTTACCAACTTGCGGGAGAGAAAGTTATTGTTCGGATGCGGATTTGTTGATAAATTGTGGATACAGTCCAGGTTCATATCAATTCAGAACAATGGATTAAGGGAGGACCAAAATGGATCCGAAAAATTTGAGTACCGCGGAATTGCGCCGGCTTATACCTTCCGGTCCGCAATGGCGCTCGGCAGTTGTATTGATTGGGGCACTGTTCCTGTTTATTATTCTTTGGAACCTGTGGTTTACAGTCGAACCGGAAGAGGTTGGGGTGATCTTTCGCTTTGGCCGCTATGTACGGGAAGCACCTCCGGGTCTCAACTTCAAGTTGCCCGATCCTGTGGAAAGCGTTATCAAAGTTCCGGTGCAGCGCCAGCTAAAGGAGGAGTTCGGTTTTCGTACTCAACTGGCCGGTGTCCAGACACGCTATACTACAGGCAACTTCCAAAGTGAGTCCCTCATGCTTACAGGCGACCTGAATGTTGCTGTGGTGGAGTGGTCTTCCCAGTACCGCATCAATGATCCATACAAGTATCTGGTCAAGGTCAGAGATATGAGGACCACCTTTCGGGATATGAACGAGGCAATTATGAGAGAGGTTGTAGGGGACAGGACAGTGAATGACATCCTTACCGTAGGGAGGCAGGAAGTAGCCGACGAGGTAAAGATACGCCTTCAGGCACTGTGTAAACAGTATGAGACAGGAATCACTGTAGATCAGGTCGTCCTCCAGAATGTCAACCCGCCTGATCCGGTAAAACCATCGTTTAACGAAGTAAACCAGGCCCAGCAGGAGCGGGAGAAGATGATCAACCAGGCGAAGTCGGAATATAACCGGGTCATTCCGAAAGCCAGAGGACAGGCGCTTCAGGCCATACAGCAGGCCGAAGGGTATGCTAAGGACAGAATAAATCGCGCCAAGGGAGACGCCAGGTTCTTCGAGTTGATTCTGGAGGCTTACAAGAGGGCGCCCGAAGTTACCAAGAGGAGGATATATCTTGAGACAATCGATAAAATATATCCAAAGATCAAACACAAGGTAATTGTAGATGACAAGGTGAAAGGCGTCCTTCCTCTTCTTTCGCTGGACAGTGAGGTGAAGCCATGAAATATGTATCTACTATCGCAATAATAGCCATAATTATCGCCATATCTGTGGTTGGGGGCATGTTTTTTATAGTGAACGAGACTCAACAGGCTATTGTCACACAGTTCGGAAAGCCTGTGGGAAAACCCATAACCACGCCCGGCCTGCACATGAAGCTGCCCTTTATTCAAGATACCAACTATTTCGACAAACGCTTCCTGGCCTGGGACGGCGACCCAAACCAGATCCCGACAAAGGACAAGAGGTTTATCTGGGTGGATACATACGCACGTTGGCGCATAGCTGATCCGCTCCTGTTCTTCCAGCGACTCAGGGACGAGCGCAGGGCCCAGTCCAGATTGGACGACATCCTGGACGGTGAGACACGAAATGCCATAGCAAAGCACGTGCTCATAGAGCTGGTAAGAAGCACGAGCCCGGAAGACAACGAGACCAAAGAAGACATAGGATCATTAAAGCATATTCAATTCGGCAGAGAAAAGCTGGAGCAGGAGGTATTGAAGGCCGCATCTTCCCGTGTTGCTGATCTCGGGATAGAGATCCTGGATTTCAAATTCAAACGAATCAACTATGTTGAAGCGGTGAGGAAAGAGGTTTATGCCAGGATGATCTCCGAGAGAAAGCGCATTGCCGAGGAGTATCGTTCCGAAGGTGCCGGAGAGGCCGCAAGGATTTCCGGAGAAAAGGATCGCGAACTCAAAACCATTACCTCTGAGGCCTATCGCAAGACCCAGGAAATCAGAGGCAAGGCCAATTCACAGGCAGCGGATATCTACGCAACCGCCTATAACAAGGATCCTGAATTCTACCGGTTCACCAGGACCATGGAAAGCTTCACAAAGATCCTGGACGACAATACGACATTGGTAATGTCTACAGATGGAGACTTGCTGAAGTACCTGAATAGGGTCAGGTAGTTAACTTTTTGACATTTAATTTCATATTTGCCAATAAATCACAGTAAGTTAAAAACAGTATCATATCAGCGCCCCGGGAGGGATATTTTGTTCATGAAAAATGATACAGACTCTTGTATATGGAAAATGATCAGGTGTGCCAATATCATAATTGCTTTTTTCGCCATAGTCCTTGAACCAGTATTTTTCTCGATCTTGATTCCCTTTCCTCTATTATACGCCAGTGAAATATCCGCTGATGATGAGCCTTATTACATCGGCAACAGGAAATGCCGGCTCTGTCATTTCGAATATTTTAAGGAATGGGAAAAGGATCCCCACGCCAATTCCTTTACCCGCTTAGGCAGGATGAAAAACAATCCTTATTGTCTGAAGTGTCATACGACCGGCTATGGTGAACCACAGGGCTTTGTGAGTGAAAAGATTACACCCGGACTGAGAGGAGTCCAATGCGAGGCCTGTCACGGTCCTGGCAGCAAACATAAAGATAACCCCGAGGATAAGAGTCTGTCCCGCAAATATTAGTTGCAAAATGAGGCCGAATTCGGTAAAATATTATATAATTTCAACATGATAATTGCTTTTTGAGGGCCTCATGAACTACAATTTCAGAAGCTATAATCCGG
>PQXD01000005.1:44870-59096 GCA_003194485.1 Deltaproteobacteria bacterium | reverse complement strand
TATGGCAGCAAACGTGGTGATGAACTTCCTGAGGATTTGAGTACTGCAGAAAAAAGGCTTGCAAAGATCAAAGAGGCTAAAAAATACCTGGAAGCCAGAAAAAAGGCTGAAGCCAAAAAGAGCAAGGAGTCTCATAAGAAACACGGCAGAAAATCTCAAAAGCCTGACGACACAGTGAAGCCTGAAACCAAGGTCAATATGACCGATTCTGAGAGTCGTATTCAGAAGACGTCCAAAGGTTATATTCAAGGTTATAATGCTCAGGCCGTAGCTACAGAAGACCAGATAGTTATTGCCTGTGACGTGGTGAATGAGGCCAATGACATTCATCAGCTTAAACCTATGCTGGAGCAGGCACAGCAGAATCTTTCAGAAATAGATGTTTACGCAAAGACAGTCCTTGCTGACGCAGGGTATTGCAGTGACGATAATCTTGAATACCTGGAATCCAAGGATGAAATAAACGCTCTTGTTTCAACCCGGAAAGAGCAAGAGATGAGAAAGGCCGAATCCGGCTCCAAAAATATCAGGCACCGTTCCGACAGATACAAGGCCATGGACAGGAACCTCCAAAACCCAGTCAGTCGATATATTTATGGATTTCGCAAGCGAATAATTGAACCTGTATTTGGGCAGATGAAACATTGTCAGGGTTTCCCCGGCTTTCTCTTACGTGGACTTGAGAAGGTTAAGAACGAATTCACCTTATGGTGCAGTGCGCACAATATTTTGAAGCTATACAGATATGGCGACAGAAAAACGGCAATATGAGCATAAAATAGAGGAAAACAGGGGGTGGAATAAGGCTCTTATGACAATGAATCTCAATAATCAGCATTTCCAGAAAGTCCAGAGGGGCATAAGGCCAAAATTTGGCCGAATCGAAATCTTCGGCTGATATGATTTACGGGACACGCTCATAAGGGAAGTCTTCCCATTGGAAGAAGGGTGGACTATCAGACGGTCTGCATTAAATGTCACGATCGTAACTGGACCCCGGAATTTGATTATGACAAATACCGCAAGCGAATTGAACATAGAAGCAAGGTCATACCCGAAATATTACCTTAAAAGATAGAAGACATCAGGTGGATAGAGTCGCCTTTAGTATATGTACCGTCCTTTCTCTCCTTATAGGTGTCTTCCTTTTATTCAATGTTAAGGCTATACCAAAATACATTTACATGAATGAGGCAGGGAAAGAGATACTCAATACGGTAATAGAGATGCAAATGGAGGAAAAGGATTACCTGATTTATAACAATGAAGATGCCTTTTATAATGCCAGGGATAAAATAGACAGCTTGAGAAAATTGTTTTCTTTATATGAAAAATCAATATCTGCTGAAAATGAGGCAGGAGTTTTTGATTTTGCCGCATGGGATGAGGCCATAAACCTGTATGAGAGATTGTCTGATCAGTTTATCCTCTATCATAAGGCTATTGAAAAGCACGTTATTGAACTAAGGACCTTAGAAAAGAATATTCTAGCGGTCATATATTCAAAAATGAATCCAGAGCGCGGCATAATAGCCTTGCAAGAGATTCGCATTCATGAAAAGGGATACTTCCTCTACCGTAACTATCCGGAACCGCCAAGTGAGCCCAGTTTTTTGGATAAGCGCAAACAGGCGGTCTCAAACCTACTGATATGGGCACAGCATGATAAAAGAATTGATGAATTGATGAAGAAAGACGATAAGTTGTTTAAGGCAGTTTTGAGCTATTACAAGAGTCAAGATGATATTTTCCCAGCACTCAAAAAAGAAAGTATAAAAATAAGAAATGCTGCCGGGAAGTTATTCGAAGAAGGTAATAGAAGATTAAATATCATTTACCATCGCTGTGTCTTTCTTTCTATAATCCTTTTGATTATGTGGCTGATCGTAGCCATTGCCATCGTATTTACCCGGTTTCGTTCACAGGTTCTGTATCAGAAAAAGGGGGCTGAATGAATTACCCCGCTGCAAGTAGCGGTGTATCCAAAAAGCATTGAACGACCCAGGGGGTGGGGAATATACCCCGAAGTGATTGACGTATGTCATTCCTGAAAGATTCTGGCATCCGGACGAAGATTATATTGTCCGTAGTCGTCTTACTTGTCTTTGTTGCCCTGCTTTTCTTCTGGGCCAGCTATATGCACGAAAAAAAAGGTCTCCTTGCAAACATGCAGGACAGTGTCATTGCCTTGAACCGTGCCCTGACCATCAGTATAGCGAATCAGAAGAATATTGCTGAAAAGGTAAACCTGCAGAAACTTGTGGAAGAGCTGTCTCTGACCGAAGGGCTGTTCGGTGTATGGGTAGTAGATAATGATCGCCGGATCACATCCGCCACGTTCAGGGAGCAGGTTGGAGAAGTTGCGTCTTGCCGGCTCGTTCTGGAAGCACTGAAGAAAGGTTATTATGTGAGCGGTTTTGATCATGTAATGGGAGAGGAGGTTTACAAGGGAGTTTATCCCCTTAAGAAAAAGAACAAGGTATTCGCTGCAGTGATAGTTGCTTTTGAGTTGCATGATTATTTTCGTGCCTCCCCCAGGGATCGGATTAAACTCATTGGCCAAATGAGGACAGACAGCCGAATTATGGCAGAATCGCTCAGTTACAGTATCAGAAACATGCAGGATATAAATAAGCTGATCCATTTGCAGAGATTGGTGACCAGGCTGACCGAAGGCTCCGAGACCGTCTCGTGGATCATGATTGTGGACGATGACAGCCGTATCATAGCCTGCAGCGATATCGACAAAGTGGGCATGATTGCCAATGATAAAGGGATCAGGGCAATTATCAACGGTGCGGACATCTATACCAGGATATTCCCGCGCCAAAAGATGTATTTGGTCGATATGCCGTTAAAGTTCGGCAACGAACTTATAGGCGTGGCAAGCATTGGTTTCGATGCAACAAGATATTACGCCCATTTGTCTGAAATCTTGCACTTCATTTTGATGATCTCCTGTATGGGTATCGTCCTTGGGATCATGCTTTCCTTTCAACTGGCCGATCCCATTATTAAGCCCATCAGGCGGCTGACAGAAGTGACTAAAAGACTTGCGGGAGGAGATCTTTCCCAAAGGGCTACCGTGACCTCCAAAGATGAGATCGGCACTTTAGGCATGGCCTTCAACCGGATGGCTGAAGACCTGTCACGCACCAGGAAGGAAATAGAGGAGTACAGCAAGACCCTTGAGGAAAAGGTGTGGTTGCGCACCAGGCAATTGGAAGTTAGTAACCAGGAATTAAAGGATATTCAGAATGAGCTGATTCAAGCCAATATGGCCAAGTCGGAATTCCTGAGCATAGCCTCTCACGAGCTTCGTACGCCGCTGACTACCTTGTTGGGATACAGCGAGCTTTTGTTGACAAGATCTTTAACAGAGAGCCAGGAGAACGAGTTTCTGCGCTTTATCCATGAGGAGTCGATCCGTTTAAGCAATATCCTTGATGACATTCTGGATATCTCACGGATAGAATCCCAAAGGGGCCTCGAGTTTAAGAAAAAAACCCTTGCAACTTGCTGAGCTTTTAATGAAAAACATCAGGTTTTATTCCGAAGCAGACACCGGCCGCCGCATTATTGCAGACATCAAACAGGATTTGCCTCTGGTAAATGCGGATGGCGAGAAGATTGAACAGGCTATAAAGAATCTCCTGGATAATGCAGTTAAATATTCAGCAGGTGGCAATATCATATGCAAGGCCTTTGAAAGGGACAATATGGTCTGGATCAGTATTCAGGACCATGGCATAGGTATACCTGAACGGGATTTACCCAATATCTTTGATAAATTCTACAGGGTAGAACGAAAGGACGGATCCCATATCAGCGGCACAGGTCTTGGACTGTCCATTGTAAAATTTATTATAGATTCTCATGGAGGCAGGATAGATTTAGAGAGTAAAGAAGGCAAAGGTACAACGATCGGTTTTGGTCTTCCTGTTTTTTGGGCAGAATCAGGTCTGATAAAATGAAAAAAATATTAATAGTCGATGACGAAGACAAGGTAAGAAAGCTAATAAGAATTACACTTTCCATCGGTGACTTTGAGATACTTGAGGCCTCGACAGGCGAAGAGGCCTTGAAGATAGCCCGGGAGGTCATTCCTGATATCATTCTGTTGGACATTATGATGCCGGGCAGATTGGATGGTTATGATGTCTGCGGTTCCCTGAAAAAGGATCCTGATACAAAGGACATTTACATTATTATGCTCACGGCCAAAGGACAAAAAGCCGACATAGAAAGAGGGAAGGCTGCATGTGCAGACGATTATTTTGTAAAGCCGTTCAGTCCGATGGAATTGATGAACAAGATAGATAGTATCCTTTGATAAATGCTTATATGGACTAATGAACATCGAACATCGAATGTCCAACATCGAATGTTGAATGGGAAAAGATGAAAAAACAGAAGAATTAATTAAGTTTTTCGTTACGAGTATTAAAGCGGTTGAAAAGAGACAAAAATGGACATTGAATGTCACGCGGCGCAAGCGCCTGCGCTGCGCGTCGGTATTGGATGTTTGTTTTTCATTCGACGTTGGACGTTCGATGTTCGATGTTCGATGTTCATCTTTCAAAACAATTCCGTAAGGTATTTTCACGATAAATAGCGAGGAAAGCCGGTTTGCAGAAGATATGGTCCGGTATCATCATAATTTTGATCGGACTTGGCGTCTATAGCCTGTACGGCTATCTTCGTCTGGAAACGCCGCCGGTCGAAGAGAAAATAGATATAGGGCCAACGCAGCCTGCATTTGTTGCTTCCAGCCCCGGGGTAGGTCCGGATGAGATATTAATCGGATCATCCCTGGCCCTTGGAGGACATGCCAGTTTTTTGGGAACACAGTATTTTCATGGCGCAATGTGCCTGATCCGGAAGATAAACGATGAGGGCGGCATTCATAATCGAAAGATCAAGGTAATTGCCTACGATGATGGGTACGACCCTCCACGGTGCGTAGCCAACACAAACAGATTAATCCATAAAGACAAGGTGTTTTGCCTTTTTTGCTATGTTGGGACACCGACTACCGTCAAGATTATTGATATCGTGGAAGAAAATAAGATCCCCCTTCTGGGTATCTTCAGTGGGGCCGATAAACTGCGTTTTCCTTTCCGGCATTACATCTTCAATATCCGTTCATCATACTACCAGGAAACCAATGCCGCAGTTCGCTACTTTGTAAAAGAAAAAGGGTTGCGCCGTATAGCGGTATTTTATCAATATGACGACTATGGTTTTGACGGGCTCAAGGGCACACAGATCGCCTTGCAAAAGTATTATCTCGCTCCGGTGGCCACAGGGAATTTCATAAGGGGGACACTTGATATCGAGGAGGCCCTTGACAAGATACGGGCCTCTCAGGCCCAGGCGGTCATCATGATAGGTACCTATAGCCCATGCGCCAAGTTTATAAAGGAGGCCAGGGCCAGGGGATATAATCCTTTATTTCATAACGTCTCTTTTGTGGGGGCAGATAAACTGGTCGAGGAGCTTGGTGACGCCGGCGAGGGGGTCTTGATTACGCAAGTTGTCCCACCACCTACCGAGCGGATCCTTTTGCCCGCATGCAAGCAATATTCCCGCCAGTTAGCCCGATACTATCCGGATGATAAACCCAACTTTGTGAGCCTTGAGGGCTTTATCAACGCCAGGATCCTGATCGAGGCCCTGAGGCGGACAGGGCGGGATGTCACGCGGGAAGGCTTTATAAAGGCATTAGAGTCTATCAGAGAACATTATGTAGGAATTGGGACCGCTATCAGTTTCGGTCCCAGTGACCACCAGGGGATAGATGACGTGTACTTTACCGAGGTCAGGAACGGAAAGATACAGCTACTTTATAAGTAGAGCCTTAAGCCTGAAGAGTTAAGATGCCAGTGCTGGCAGACAGACACTAAACCGAGTACCCTGATCAGGCGTGCTGACCACATCCATCATCCCTCCGTGTTTTTCTACTATCCTGTAAGATATGAACAGGCCCAGACCGGTCCCTTGTTGGCCTTTTGTCGTGTAAAACGGCTCGAAGACATGTTCCATGACCTCCGGGGGAATGCCGGGACCTGTATCTTCAAAGACCATTTCCACGTACGGCTGATCATCCGCTGATTTTCTTACATGATTAGTGGCAGTTATACGTAAGATACCACCCGGTCCCATGGCATCAATAGCATTAAGAATAAGATTGGTGAAGACCTGTTCGATTTGGGTATCATCTGCCAGGATTTTTGACAATTCGGATTGCAAACCTTTTTCCAATCTTATCTGGTTTTTTGTAAGTCTATATTTCAATAGGGAAAGGCTGCGTTCCAATATAGTATTGATATCCACAGCTTCTCTTTTTTCAGGCTTCTTGCGCGAAAAATCGAGAATCTGCTGCAACATGGAAGAGGCCTTCATTATACTTTTTTCTGTCAACTCCAAATACTCTACTGCCTTTTCCGGAAGATTGCTTCGATCCAGGAGCAAGATAGACAAATAACCCATGGCAGGGGTCAGCGCATTGTTGATCTCGTGAGCAATACCAGCCGCCAGTTCTCCCAGGAGGGCTATCTTGGCGGACTGCGCCAATTGCTGTCCGGTTAATTTTAACTGCCTCTCTCTCCTTTCTTTCCATAAACATCTTGGCCAGATCTCTGGCATAGAGAAGAGTCTGTTCCTCAATGGAATCGAAATCGCTTTTGGATCCGAAAATCTTTTTGTCCGTCATCTGACCTTACAAATTCTTGATACCGGCCTTCCGCTGGCATAGCATAAAAATAATGGTAACAATACAGAAAATAACTTTCAGATGATCTGGCCTGACGGTTCTTAAGTTAAGAAAGTGCAGTAAACTCCGGTTAGATCTTTGCATGTAGTTACTTTCGTAAATATCGTGTTAAGGTATTTATGGCATGAAGTTACTGCCAATGTTGAAAAGAGACGGGATATCACTTTTTTTAGATACTTGTTTATACATGAAAGCCTCCAACTTGTCAAGCATATTGAATCCTGGCTGACTCAGATCCTTTACAGTATAATCAGTGCCAGATTAAACAACAACTCAGTTTTTTAATCATGAATTTTAAATTACGAAATTTTGTGTCTATTAGTTTGGCAGTTTTTAATGCTTGTCTGTTGTACGGATTATTCTAACCGTAAAATCTATAACAAAGAATAAATAGTAAATAATTCGATGAGTGACAGGCAAAAAGAAAGGTCCTTTGAAGAGACTGCTGAATCGCTGCTTAAAGTCGTGCGCCAGCTTGCGGCTGAGCTTCAACCGGGTCGGAAAGAATTATCGTCAGTGACGCTCGACAGCTCACTGGATCGTGACCTTGACCTTGACAGCCTGGCCAGGGTAGAGCTGCTGATCCGAATTGAGCGAACTTTTGATGTCATGCTGTCCGAACAGGTGCTGGCCAGCGCGGAAACGCCGCGCGATCTGCTGCGGGCCGTGCTGAGCGCCGGCAGTCCGAGGCGGCCCCGGATAATCCCGGATCAGGTAAAACCGGCCGCCCTGGAGAAGGCGGATACCGCGGCTCATAGTGCGCAAACCCTGGTAGATGTCCTGGACTGGCACGTGCTCTCCCATCCTGACCGTCCTCATATACTCATTTACGGCGAAGCCGATCACCAGACAGAGATTACTTACCAGGCACTTAAACAGGGGGCGGAAGCAGTAGCTGCCGGGCTGCGGCAAAAAGGCCTTGAGCCCGGACAGAGAGTGGCCATAATGCTGCCCACCAGTCGCGAGTACTTCTTCAGTTTTTTTGGAATATTGCTCGGAGGCGGTATACCGGTTCCCTTGTATCCACCAGTACGGCCGACGCAGATCGAGGAGCACCTTCGCCGCCACAGGGGCATTCTGGGTAATGCGCAGGCCACGATGTTAATTACTGTGCCAGAGGCCCGGCAACTCGCCCGTCTGCTCAAGGCCCAGGTGGAGGGACTGCGCAGCGTGGTGACTGTTCAGGACCTGTCTGCCGGGGCGGGAGAATTCAGCCCTCATCCATTACAGCCCCAGGATATCGCCTTTTTGCAATACACCTCAGGCAGCACGGGTAACCCCAAGGGCGTGGTCCTCACCCATGCCAACCTGCTGGCCAACATACGGGCCATGGGCGCGGCCGTGGAGGCAGATTCCACTGATGTTTTCGTCAGCTGGCTGCCCCTTTACCACGACATGGGCCTGATCGGTGCCTGGTTCGGCAGTCTGTACTACGCCTGCCAACTGGTGCTTATGTCGCCCATGGCGTTCCTGGCGCGACCGGAACAGTGGCTGTGGACCATTCACCGGCACCGGGGCACCTTGTCCCCATCCCCCAACTTCGGCTATGAGTTTTGCCTGCGCAAGATCAATGACCGTGATATCAAGGGACTGGACCTCAGCTCCTGGCGCATCGCCTTTAACGGGGCGGAGCCGGTCAGCCCGGAGACGGTACGGCACTTTTCCGAACGTTTCAGCCAATATGGCTTCCGGCCGGAGGCCATGACTCCTGTCTACGGGCTTGCCGAGAGCTCGGTTGGCCTGGCCTTTCCGCCCCTTAACCGCGGCCCGGTCATTGACCGGATCCGGCGCGAGCCGTTCATAAGCTCCGGTCAGGCCATACCGGCACCGGAAACAGACACAAAGGCATTGCGCTTCGTGGCATGCGGCCAGCCCTTGCCAGGGCACCAGATCCGCATTGTAGATCCCACTGATCGCGAATTGCCTGAACGGCAGGAAGGCAGGCTGCAGTTCCGGGGGCCTTCGGTAACCAGCGGCTATTTCCGCAACCCTGAGGAGACCCGGGTTCTGTTCCACGGAGACTGGCTGGATTCCGGTGACCTCGCTTATATAGCCGGAGGAGATGTATATCCGACCAGCCGGGTCAAGGACATCATCATACGCGGCGGGCAAAATATCTATCCATATGAGCTGGAAGAGGCTGTGGGAGAAATCCCCGGCATCCGTAAAGGTTGCGTGGCTGTCTTTGGGAGCACTGACCCTGCTTCCGGTACTGAGCGCCTGGTGGTACTTGCCGAGACCCGGGAAACGGACAGCGAGAAGATAGAGTGGCTACGCACCCGTATAAACAGCGTGACGGTCGACCTTCTGGGAATGCCTCCTGACGACGTGGTAATCGCCCCTTCGCATACGGTACTCAAGACTTCCAGCGGGAAAATCCGCCGTGCCGCCAGCCGCAATTTATACGAGCAGGGCGGGATCGGCAGGCGCCAGCGGGCGGTCTGGTGGCAACTGACCCGTCTCGCGCTGGCCGGCTTGTTGCCGCAGATGCGCCGCGCAAGACGAATGGCAACCGATGTGCTATACGCCTCTTACGCCTGGGCACTGTTCGGGCTGATAGCGCCTGTGACATGGCTGCTGGTGGGCCTGCTACCAAAGTCTGGATGGCGGTGGACTGTTGCACGCGCCTCCATGCGACTGCTGGCCCTTCTTTCGCAAACACCTGTTGTGGTGCACGGGCTGGATAACATCCCCAGAGACCGGTCCATTGTCCTGGTGGCCAACCACCTGAGTTATCTTGATGGATTTGTGCTGGTGGCAGCCCTGCCCATTGAGTTCGGTTTTGTAGCCAAGGTGGAACTGAAAGACTATTTTACCATCCGCTTGCTGCTTTCGCGCATGGACGTGGAGTTCATCGAGCGCTTTGATATTAAACGTGGCGTGGCGGACGCCCGGCGGGTCGCACAAGCGGCAGCCCGCGGGAAGTCATTGCTGTTTTTCCCGGAAGGAACGTTTCAGCGTATGCCGGGTCTGTTGCCATTCCATATGGGCGCATTCGTTACGGCTGCGGAGGCCGGTATGCCGGTAGTACCTGTGACAATCAGGGGAACCCGGTCCAAGCTGCGTTCAGGCTCCCTGCTTCCGCGCCGGGGAGCGATAAGCGTTACGGTCGGGAAACCGATTACACCAAAAGGATCAGACTGGTCTGCTGCCATCGAGCTGCGTGACGCAGCCCGCAAAGACATTCTGCGTCACTGCGGGGAACCCGATCTTGGTCATACAGCCGTCCTGACAGGAGATTAAAGATGTAACCGTTCTGGGTTGAAAAGGGTTCAACGTTTATGGTTACCTTGGCGCCGCCGAATCCGCTGAATATTGGCTAAGAGACTGGGAGCCAAGACCAACTGAACCTTTGAACGGGGAACCATTGAACCTTTGAACGGGTACTTAAAGACAATGCATCCATTAACAGGATTCCATTCGGACATTATTTCCTGCGCCGAGGCAGGTACTCTGCCGGGACTGTTCCTGCGTCGAATCGAAAGGACGCCTGAGGCCGTTGCCTACCAGCAGTATGATCCGGCCGGGCAGAGGTGGATATCCTATACCTGGCGGGAAGTCCACTTACAGTATTCCCGCTGGCAGCAGGCCCTGGCAGGAGAGAATCTTGAGGCCGGTGATCGTGTCGCCATCGCCATGCGAAACAGCGTGGAATGGGTCTGCTTTGAACAGGCCGCCCTGTCCCTGGGGCTGGTGGTTGTGCCCCTGTGTACATGGGACAGTCCCGGAAACATCGCCTATATCCTGAGCGATTCCGGCAGCAGGATATTGCTCATCGGCACTGATCAACAATGGCAGGTACTGGCAGAGCATTGTGCAAGGTTGCCTGCCCTGGAACTTATACTGTGTTTGGAAAGAGATAGAGTGACCAGGACACCACAGAATATAAAATTCCGCCATGTCGCCGACTGGCTGCCGGAACAGCCTGAAGCCCCGGTCAACCGGGCCACTGATCCTCATAAGCTTGCTACCATCGTTTACACTTCAGGGACAACGGGCTGTCCCAAGGGCGTGATGCTGTCTCACATGAACATCCTCTGGAATGCAGAGGCTGTACTGAAAGTGAATCCCGGATACCGTGAAGATATCTTTCTGTCTTTTCTGCCTTTGTCGCATACATTCGAACGTACAGTAGGCTATTACGTTCCCATGATGGCAGGCGGTTCTGTGGTATACGCGCGCTCTTCCAGGGACCTTGCCGAGGATCTGCTTACAATCCGGCCCACAGTGCTCGTATCGGTGCCAAGGATCTTCGAGCGTATATATGCAAAGATACAACAACAATTAAAGAAAAAGAATGCGCTTGTGCGGTTTCTGTTCAGATGGGCGGAGGATGTTGGCTGGCACCGGTTCGAAGCCGCCCAGGGCCGGGGCAGCCATGCCAGGCCGGTAGAACGTATATTATGGCCGATTCTCCATCGACTCGTGGCAGCAAAAGTACTGGCCAGGCTGGGCGGGCGTGTGCGGTTTGCAGTCAGCGGAGGGGCACCGCTGCAGGAGAGACTTTCACGGTTCTTTGTCGGGCTTGGGCTGCCTCTGGTACAGGGGTTCGGCCTTACCGAAACCGCACCGGTAATAAGCACCAATCGCCTTGAAAACAACGTCCCGGCATCAGTGGGAGAGCCCTTGCCCGGCGTTGAGGTCAAGATCGAACGAAACGGCGAGCTTCTCGTGCGCAGCCCCGGCGTCATGCTTGGCTACTGGAACCGGCCTGAAGATACCCGCACGGCCATAGATGATGATGGATGGCTGCACACAGGCGATATTGCGGAAATACTGGATCATAGAATCTTTATCCGCGGGCGGCTCAAGGAGATCCTGGTGACCTCCACCGGCGAGAAGGTCTCGCCCGCGGACCTGGAGGCGTCGATTGTCCTGGATCCGCTCTTCAAACAGGCCATGGTAGTGGGAGAGGGCAGGCCATACATTGCGGCGTTACTGGTGCTCAACCCTGATGCATGGCAGATATTCGCCTCCGGGCTTGATCTGGATCCCGAGGATCCTTCGTCACTCCGGTCTCCCGCCGCCATAAAGGCGGTCATCAAAAAGATCGCAGGGCTGCTGCAAAAATTCCCGGCCCATGCACAGATACGCTCCGTGTACATGACACTGGAGCCATGGACCATTCAGAACGGCATGATCACCGCAACTATGAAACTGAAACGGCCGGAGATCGAAAAGCAGTTTGCAGAACAGATACGAAAGCTGTATGTGCGCCACGATATTCCGGCATAGTGATAGACAAAAAACGTCAATCCCGCTACCAGCGGGAGTGTTGAAGCAGTAATTCGAATGTATCAGGGGAAGGGTAAACCCCCAACCCTTTCAGCAGCTCCGCCATCCGGTCAAACGGGTTATGCTCCCTTGCAAATCGGATATAGTCGGCACGAGGCAAAAACAGAGACCAGGGCAGGGCATATATAGGCAAAGGAAAGTCTGTGGCGAATAACAGCCTGTTAAACAGCTCCGGATGACTGCGCCACCACAGCAAGGCCTCCATTCGGTTGGGGAGCGCAAGGGCTGCGGTATCGCAATAAAGATTGGGATAACGGCGAAGCATCTGTTCAAAACGCGTCAGGGTCCGCCGGTTAATGAAGAGGCCGCCGGATCCGCTGTGGGCGGCGATCACGATGACATTCTGCTCCAGGGCAAGACACAGGCGCTCAAGATTCCCGTATGCCTGGTGGATCGTAGGCAAGGCGAATTCAAAGCCGGTGTGACAGAGCAGCGGAAGACCCAATTCAGCCAGCTTCTTATAAAAAGGCAGATGGCGACGATCCGCAGGATCAATACCCTGGCTGTTCGGCAGCCATTTGACCAAAACCGCTCCCTGTTCCGCACAGCGTTCAAGGACTTCAAGGGCATCGCGCCTGTGGGGGTGAATCGATGCCCCGAAAAGAAAGAGTTCCGGGGCCTCCCTGCACCAGGCCAGCACATCTTCATTGCTCACATAAAAACCGGTCATCTCCCGGTGAGGCGTTCCCTGTTCGTCATATACCTGATCCAGCGCAAGCAGCACTGCGCGCCGCACATAACGGGAACCGCGAAGATGTCTTGCCAGGTTCTCCGTGTAAGCCCGCGCGGCATCCGGTCCAGTCCCGTGCGCACCGGATTGCCTGGCAGCAAGGGCAAACAAGGCCCGCCGCCAGCCGTGAGCCTGGATCTCGCCGTTACGCGGCACGGCATGCACATGGATGTCAGTGTATGCGCTATCCTTATCAAGGACCTTCATGCTCAGGTCCTTGCCGTACAAGGCAAGGCCTTGTCCAATAAAATCCCGGCCTTTCGTATCTCCGAGGCCGTAGGCACGGAGGCAAGCCCCAGACGGGTTACCGAGAAGGCGGCCAGCCGGTTTGCAAACCTGACCGCAGCCTCCGGGGAATTGCCTTGATCAAGGGCTGAAAAAAAGGCGGCGGCAAAGATATCCCCGGCCCCACAGGGGTCCTTCTCCTGCACCTTGGGTGCGGGGAAAATGCGCTCGCTGCCCTGCCGGAAGAGCCTTGCACCCAGATGGCCCTCGGTCAGCACAAAAATCGGCACTACGCCGGCCAGGGACCGGGCATAGGCCAGATCGCCATCCAGGTCCTCAAGACTCAGGAGCACGGCGTAAAAACCGGCCAGTTTCTCCGGGGACACCTTTTGAGGGGAAACCATGCCCCTGCTGTCCCAGGTCCTGAACCACCCCTGCAGGGTGCCCACAAGTCTCCCTTTGGGAAAAATCTCCAGGAGTTCCAGGGGACATTCATCAGCTACCGGGGCGATGTGAATGATATCTGCAGAAAAAAAGGCCTGCGGGATCATATCCGGTTGGATGTGACGGGCAGTGGCAAGGAGATGCTGGATCCTGCCCGATGGGGTATCCTGGTTGCGAAAGGTGATGGTCGCCGTGGAATCGAGGACGTGAATGGCTGCCCCCGGAAGAAGCTCGCTCACGGGCTCGTCCGGCGCACATGTAGTGAGTACTTTGATGCCATATCCCAAAGCCATGGCGGTGAGTCCGGCATAAGCTACCGTACCGCCATAGCGAAAGCCCTCTTCAGCGAGGTCTCTGGTAAGTGCCCCCACCAATAGATAGGTCCTTGCATGCATAGGAATAGTCACCTCTACCCAGA
The DNA here is from genome assembly GCA_003194485.1 of Deltaproteobacteria bacterium. Taxonomy (NCBI): domain Bacteria; kingdom Pseudomonadati; phylum Myxococcota; class Myxococcia; species Deltaproteobacteria bacterium. The sequence goes on along the minus strand of PQXD01000005.1, from coordinate 45,209 downwards.
CTACTCATGTTTGATTCCGCTGAAAAATCCAATCTGCGGCGTTGCTTCAATTTTCCACTCACTGCGACGTACGATAAGTACGTCTCATTCCTGGAAAATTTCGCGCCTTACACCTGCCTGCCGGCAGGCAGGTCTAGGGCTTTTTGAGCGGAATCATGAGTTAAGGGTTTTTGCAGTGTAAACATGTTCAAAAAGTACAGCAAGCCACTACGTATGATCCCGAATTATGCAGCAGCCAAGTTTGCCAAAGATGCGAGGCGGAAGGCACGCAGACGTACTTTTGTACTTCAAGTGCCTGACAACAAAGCAGATTTGGTAAAATTGGCTGCCCCTTGTGGC
>PQXD01000005.1:42096-44357 GCA_003194485.1 Deltaproteobacteria bacterium | reverse complement strand
TTACCTTTTTCCGGGTTTCAAAGCTCACTCATCGCAGACCGGAGAGGCAGTGCAATCCGGCCCGCGGTTGAAACCCTGTAAAAGGCAAACCGCTTCTGCGGCAGGGCACGGATGGCAACTTCCACAGCGGACCACGGGTTCACCGGATATTTACAGAAGTGAAAAGAAATGCCCTCTGTCCGTGAATGGTTACCCTTATGGTAAGGAGGAAATATGCGGCAACCATCTGAAAACATAGCGGATATACCTATCCGGGGAGACCGCCGGGTCATCTTCGGCTGGGCCATGTATGACTGGGCGAATTCCGCCTATGTCACCACCCTGGTAGTAGCCATCCTGCCCATTTACTTCGCAGGCGTGGTAGTTCCTTCAGATGGGTTGGAAATCAGGGGCACTCTTTACGCTGCCGAGACCCTGTGGGGATTCATGGTTTCAGCAGCGGCGTTCCTCGTCTTTCTGGCCGCCCCGACACTCGGAGCCATTGCCGACTTCTGTTGCACAAAGAGACGCTTTCTGTTCTCCTTCTGTTATCTGGGGGTCGTGAGCGCGGCGTTCCTCTCCTTCAGTAAAGCCGGGGATGTGTGGTTGACCATGATCCTGTTTGTCATCTCCCAGGTCGGATTTGTCGGTGCCAATGTCTTCTATGATGCCTTTCTTCCCCAAATAGCCCCGGAAGGGGAGACGGACCGGATATCCAGCAAGGGCTTTGCCTATGGATATGCGGGAGGCGGGCTACAGTTTGCGATAGCCCTTTGTCTTCTGGCAGGACATGAAAAAATCGGCCTTTCCGAGGCCGAGGCCGCTCGCATGGGGATGCTGACCGCTGTCCTGTGGTGGGGCGGCTTTGCCCTTGTGACTGTCTCTTTACTCCGGGAACCGCGCATGACGCAGGCCCTGCCTGAGGACTTCCGGCGTGTCCCATTGGGTCTGGGTTATATATCCCTGGGTATTTCACGGGTCTGGAAGACAATTCGCAAGTTGCGCCGGCTCCGTCACCTTCTCCTGTTTCTTGCGGCCTTTCTTGTCTACAACGAGGGGATACAGACCGTCATCCAGATGGCCACCATATATGGAAAGCAGGAGCTTCATCTCTCCACAATGGTGCTTATGATGACACTGCTGCTCGTGCAGGCCGTAGCCTTTCTCGGGGCACTTCTCTTGGCATGCGTTTCGGAACGGATCGGAGCCAAACGGGCCGTGATTGTCACTCTGACAGGATGGAGCGGTGTGGTGTTCTATGCCTATTTCATTCATTCAGCAATAGAATACCTTGTGCTCGGCGGGATTATCGGCCTCGTGCTCGGCGGGTCGCAGGCCATCAGCCGCTCTTTCTACGCCTCGATTATTCCCGAAGGCGCCCCGGCCGAATTCTTTGGATTCTATTCAGTGGTCAACAAGTTCTCAGCGGTCTGGGGGCCATTCATCTTTGCCATTATCCGCCACTGGACCGGCTCGTCCCGGAACTCGATACTCTTCCTTATCTTTTTCTTCATCCTTGGCATACTTCTGCTCTCTTTGGTGAATGAGAAAAAGGCCCGGGAGGCCGGTGTTGAACTGGTTTTGTGATCACAAAGACAAGCCCCCTGGCAATGATCACTTGATTAGTGTCTTTGTCTGGATACTGTGTTCACCGCAATCCTTCTCTTCCGACATAATCGCCGCGGATCAGGAGCGAGACCGGAGGCAAACTTGTTTGCCGACGGGATCGCCTGCTGCAGCCGCTGGTTGTGAGGCGCGGAGCGCCGAGCACCCAGCGGATGGTAATACGCGGCGATTGTTGCCGGGCGCGGAGCGTCAGGCAACAACAAGTTATTCATGATTTCTGGATAACTCCACGGCTTGAGAAAGTCTTCATGCCTCCAAGCCGCAACGAACTCTCCGCCATGAGATCCGCCGTTGGGTCCTGATCCATCACAACTTACTTAATATACTCTATATATCAGGAAAAAAAGGGTTGACAAGCCTTGCTGATATCTTGGGTTGACTCTCTGGATATCATCCGATATTTGATAAATATCACGGCATGGAGAACTTGACATGCTTAGTATCCCTCCAGCGTTGCAGGCACAGTTTGAGGAATGTCTGCGGTAAATATTCTTATGAACCCCGTTATATCCTGCCTTGGAGCGGTTTGCCTTTTTCCGGGTTTCAAAGCTCACTCATTGCAGACCGAAAGGGGCAGTGCAATCCGGCCCGCGATCGAAACCCTGCAAAAGGCAAACCGCTCCTGCGGCAGGGCACGGATGGCAACCGTTCACGGG
>PQXD01000005.1:16930-41806 GCA_003194485.1 Deltaproteobacteria bacterium | reverse complement strand
GGGAAACCCCGGCTCCTGAGCGCAGCGAAGGAGAACGGGGAGGGGGCAAGACTCCCCCATGTCAAAAGCCTTAAGAAAACAAGGGGCTGAAGTGTTAAGTGAAAAGAAATGTCCCCTGCCCGTGAACGGTCTGCACAGTGGATTTAAACTGATCACAGGGGAGCTTCTTTATGGAGACGATTTGCGTCAGCCCCGCAAGTTTTCCTGGCCTTTGCAGCAAGGGAAACCCCGGCTCCTGAGCGCAGCGAAGGAGAACGGAGGAGGGTCTCCCATGCTGCGAAGGCCTTAAGAAAACAAGGGGCGGGAGCATGTTGAAAGAAGGAGCTCCCCTGTGACCGGTTGCCAGTGAACCAAGGTTCACCGGATATTTACTGTCTGCGGAATGCAGCGATTCCGAAAAAAAACGCATGCGGGAAAATTGGTAATTGATTAGCCTGACTTACTCTTTCGCTCTCCTTGTAATTGCCTTGAAAGGAGCGACCTTGTATCCCCGAAATGTGGATAACGGTTTCATTTCCGTCGGCCTTTCTTCGAAATAAGGAGCAGCGACAGATACGGAGGAGCCGAATCTATCCCATCCTCCAAATTTCTGATTATCCGTTCTCCATCCAGCCCGCATCTGGACACAAGGACCGATCCCCTGATCAGGTGGAGCTGATCAAGGACATCCATTATCTCTTTGTATTCGCGGTATACCTTGAGCATCACCACCCTGTCCGTATGGTCAATCACCTCTCTCAGTTTTTTGGCGCCCAGGGCCCCTGAAATTACGGTAAAGGATTCCTCTGCTTCGGCCAGGATTTCTTCTGCAGCGGCTGCAGCGGCCTGGTACGATGTGATTCCGGGGATAATCTCGATGGGGACATCAGGATATTTTTCCCTGATAGTGCGCATAATGTACCCGAAGGTGCTGTAAATCATGGGATCGCCGATGGTGACAAAGGCCGCATCTTTTCCCTTCCTTAAGGTGTGGATTACCTTGCTGGCGTTTTCCTCCCACGCGGTCCGGAGTTTTTTTCTGTCGCGGGTCATGGGAAAGCCCAGGCGGACAAGGGGCACTTCACCTTTCAAGTGGGCGGATGCGATCTCCTCGGCCAGTGAATAACCGTTCTTTGTGGAGGCGGCCGCAAATACGATATCTACCTGTCTTAGAATTTTTGCGGCCTTGAGGGTGATAAGGTCCGGATCTCCGGGGCCTAGCCCTATTCCGAAAAGGGTGCCGTTGTTCATTTGTTTGGTTTCTCGTAACCGTTCAAAGGTTCATGGTTTATAAACCTCTTCGGGTAAAGGATTCTGCCTATTTCGTATATCCCGTCTAGGAGCCTCAACGTGGGCCTTGAGACGATCTTTTCGTCGATGATATAGACCTGTCCCTCCCTTACTGCCTTGATTGCCCTGAATCCCCCTTCCTCCTCTATACGCTCCACACTTATCTGGTTCATTGCCCCTCTCTGTGCGAGATAGACATCTATATTATCTCCATGGGACAGGATATGCTCTTTCCCGTAAGCCGCTATGTTTGTATTCCTGAGCGCCTTTGCATCCGCGGCAACATTTATCCCCCCGGCCGTTGTTAAGGCGAACATGGCAATGGAAGAGGGAGAAAAGGTCTTCATCTTGCTGTGGATGGCCTCAAAGTAGACCCTCTTTCGCTCTGAAAGCGGTATGGAGTTCACTATCGACCGGATCTTAAGCAGGCCCCTTTTAAATTCCTGTATCATCTGCCCGGCCTCTGTTTCCCGTCCTGTAAGCACCCCAAGCTCCCTCCAGTAAGAAAACATCCCATCTACTGTCCTCGGCTGAAGTGATACCACAACAATTCCCGACTCTCTCAGTTTCGATATGAGACCTCTGTATCCCCTGGCGATCATCGGCCGGATCAGGACCAGGTCCGGCTGCGCCGCAATGAACTTCTCTGCATCATCATGATAACTGAATACCGGCTTTTTCCCGGCCTCGGGGGGGAATGCTTCATCTCCGGAGACGCCTATAATTTCTCTATCAAGCCCGAGGGAAAAAAGGTTCTCAGTATGGGCCGGATATAATGAAATGATCCTCTCGAACGGCCTCTCTATCCTGATCAAATGCCCTGATTGATCAAAAAAACTCCGTGCCCCGAACAATGTACCAAAACTCGCTGCCAAGGCCGCAAAAAAAATGCATACCACTGCTATTTTTTTCATCGTGGCCTGATCCCCTTGAAGCTTACCTGGCAGGAATTTGAATACCGGTCAAAATAGACCCTGGATTCAACATTGAAGACTGCCTTTATGCCTTCTTCGGTCAACACCTCCGGGGTATTTCCTTCCGATACGATCCTGCCCGATTTCATGAAAACCATCTTATTAGAATAGTTTGCGGCCAGGTTCAGGTCATGAAGCGCCGAAATGACGGTCCTTCCGGCCTGGCTGACCTCTTCAGATACAGCCCTCAGAAAATTCAGCGTATACTGGATATCCATATTGGATGTGGCCTCGTCCAAAATCAAGACCGGGGTGTCCTGCACAAGGGCCCTTGCAAAGACCACCCTCTGCTTTTCACCGCCGCTCAGCTCTGTTATGTACTTGTCTTTAAGCCTGCAGAGGCCGGTCTTTTCAATAATTGCCTCTGCGATATCGATGTCTTCCTTGGAAGGGCCTCCAAACCTTGGGATGTAAGGATGCCGGCCCATCAGGACCACTTCTCCGACCGTAAAAGGGAAATGGATATAAAAATCCTGTGGGACCAGGGCTATTTCCCTGGCGAGTTTTCGCTTACCGTATTCCTTTATATCGCGGCCAAGATACCTGATGCTCCCTGATCCCGGGGTCTTACTCCCTGCCATAATGTCTAAAAGCGTGGTCTTGCCGCACCCGTTCGGACCCACGATGGCATAAAAGTTCCCTGCCTCTATGGTCAGAGAGATGTTATCCAGTACTTTTTGTCTCCCGTATGAAAAATGAAGCCTGTTTACTTCAAAGACCGGGGTCTTATGCACCATAAGCGCTAAGTAGTTTTGTAAACCTTCACAGATTACATCTGAAAGATGAACGTCCAACATCGAACATCGAATGAAAAACGAATATCCAATACCTAACATTCAATGGCTATTTCTGTCTCTTTTCAGCCGTTTTGATGCTCGTAACGAAAACCTTAATTAATTTTCTGTTTCCTCTAAAATATTATTTAGTAGTTCAGGTTTTTTAATTAGCAGCCTTTCTTCTATGTCATAAGTCTGTTTCTTCATCTTTTCCCATTCAACATTCGATGTTGGACGTTCGATGTTCGATGTTCATTAGTCCATCCGGTGCAAAAATAACTTAGCGCTGCTTATGGTCCTATGCACGTAGTCCTCCCACACTCCTTTGCCTGAAGATGTAGCAAAAGAACGGGCCGCCGATGAGGGCGGTCAGCACACCAATGGGGACCTCTACAGGCAGAACGGCCCTGGTTATTGTGTCGGCGCCGAGAAGCAGCCCGGCGCCGGCGAGGCTGGATGCCGGAATCAATTTTCTATTATCCGCCCCTGTGAAAAAACGCATGAGATGCGGGACAATAAGGCCAATAAAGCCGATAATGCCGGATACGGATACACAGACAGCTGTCATGAAGGACGCTGTCACAAGGAGGACCATCCTTCACCCTGTTGGCCGAAATGCCTAATGAATTGGCAGATCGATCTCCCAGGGACATGATATTCAGGTCCCGTGCGAAAAACAGACAGATCAAAAAACCTGCCAGGACACAGACGCAACTCAAGGAGACTTCGGCCCAGGTCTTGGATGCGAAACTCCCCATTAACCAGAAGATGATGATGGAGACCTGTTCATCAGCTACGTATTTAATAAAACTGATCCCTGCTGACAAAATGGCCGCTATGATAATCCCGGACAGTATCAGGTTATTGGAAGACATCTCCCCGTTAAAAGAAGAGAGAGACATCACTGCCACAAGGGTCCCCACGGCCCCGCAAAATGCAAAAACCGGGACGGAATAAATGCCCAGGGAATGGATGTCCAGAAGCAGGGCTATGGAAGCACCGAAGGCTGCTCCTGCCGATACCCCCAAGGTGTATGGATCAGCCAGGGGATTGAGTAAAATGCCCTGAAATATAACTCCGGAGATGGATAGCCCGGCACCCACAATAGCCGAGGTCAATATACGGGGTAATCTGACCTCCCATACGACATAAGGGAAAACGTGGTTCAGGCCCCTTAGAAGTTCATGGTCACCGGTTATCCTCGCAAAGATGATCTTTATCACCTCAAGGGGAGAGATTTCCAGGTATCCCATCCCGGTGGACAAGACAATGATCAAGAGCAACAAAGAGCTCAGCGGAAACAGGTGGGGGTTTCGCATCTAAGGCAAGGCCCCCGCATCTCTTTTCGTAGACATTCTGAGCTCTCTGTAAAACTATCTGTAACCGTTCACTGGATTGCAACGCCCGTTTTACCGCAATCCACCGAACTGAAAGCATTTACAGGGTGCTGTAGATGCGAGGCGGAGGGTACGCAGACGTACTTCCTGTACTTCAAGTGCCCGACCTGCCTGCCGGCAGGCAGGCAACAAAGCAGATGTGGTGCCCTGTAAACGCTCACAACTATCTTTACAATTCTATGTGATTATCCCGTGCAACGTCTTTGATATGCTGGACATAGATCTTGGCCCACTCGTTGTTTTCGCCAAGTCCGTGGATGTCGCATATGACACGAATCCCGGCCTTTTCAAAGGCACTCTTCCAGGAATCATCCTCATTCCCTGCCATATCGTTCCTGGCATGGTCGCCTGCAACGATCATGAATGGTTTCAGGATGACCTTTTTGACACCGGCATGCCTTACAAAGAGGAGCACATCATCAAGCGAAGGGAACCCTTCTACAGCACCTATATAAATTGGTGCACCAGGATATTCATTGCGCATCACCTGCTGAAATTCAGCATATACTCCGGTACTGTAAAATTCATTCCCGTGACCCATGTATACAAGGGCTGCCCCATCTTTCCCGGCAAGGTCCACATCGGCATGAAGTGTCTTCGCCGCAGCCTCCATATCCTTGTGGTAGTCGTATTCGGGACCGTTTTCCCCGAGGACCGGTCTCCCGAGAACCAGCTTTTTAAAGGGCATGTATTTGGCCTTAATGGTCTTGATATGATTTAGGCCCCTCACGTATTCGCAAAGATCGCTGTATTCCTCGCCATCGTATACATGTGTAGGCTGAACGATTATGGACCTGTAGCCTTCATCCTGCAGATCAGCTATCGTCGCCAGAGGGCCTTTCACATAGAGGATCTCCCTGGGGATTTCTTTGTGCTTTGCAAGAAACTCCCGGTCGTTTTGCCGTTCATGCCATATCTTCCGGATAATGTTTGACGTAAAAGCGACCTGCACTTTGACACCGGGAAAGGCATTCCGGACCTGCTTTTGTATGTTTGTAATGGCCACCAGTGCCGACGGATAGCTTGTCCCAAAACATGCAAGAACAATCGCCTTTTTGTCCTCCTGCTGCCCCATTGCAAAGGAAGAAGCCGCCACCATTAAGGACAAAATTACTGTTACAAAGGAAACGCTCGATCTCTTCATCATTGTACCTCCCGACTCTGTCTGTCTTCAAAAAAAATCCCCGGACCTGAATACACAGGTCCGGGAATTCCGTTTTCAACCCCGGTCAGTGTTGCCCGAATCCCAAACCACGAGGATCAGAACAATATCATGCCATCATGGGCAGGTCTTCTGACTTACGGATCATCCTACTGACCGCGCCTTCCCATCCGGCGATCAACCCGATAGTGGCACCCTGCGGCGTTCGTCCCCGATCACAGCGGCGGGTCCGCGACGGATTTTCACCATCTTCCCATTGTCCTTTCGGACTACCCATAATTGGATATCGGAATCTATCAAATCCATATCTCATGTCAAGCAAAAATCCTCTTACATCATCAACCAGCCGGTAAAACTCATGACCGCAAATCAAGTGCATATGGATTTGAGGGACATTCTATATTCCCCGCGGCGGGTAAAGGAGCAGTTCATAGACGGGAACAACTGGGGTAAGCCCTATGTCATCGTTTATGCGGCCTGGGAAACATTTTAAACTCCTCACATTCCGGGTGGAGAGCAATGATCCAAGACGACCTGCTTACTATTTCGGAATCCAGGAGGGGGTCAACCCTTGACATAGAGCAGAACTGTGAGGACTGCCATGGGTCGGATGTGCCGAGCCCCCCTGAAGGAGCTGCCAAATAATCAACATCGGAATTTCCAATTTGACAGATTGGAAATCCTTCTGTATTTACTACGGAGCTAACTCAATAGTCATATTATTGAAAAAGGTGATCTGACCCTTCATGATTCCAAAGAAATACTGGGATTTGGCCGGACAGGCGGAGTACCTGTTTTAGAACACTTTGATACAATCGGATTCACTATGCGAACCGGCGATGTCAGGGTGTTAAAAAACTGATAAGAATCCCTTTTTGCGATTCGGACCGCAGCGGTACTTCTGGCAATTTGCCACGGATTATTTAGCCGCCAGCAATGAAAAAGCAAGGGGTTTTAAGGACATTGGCTGCTTGCACCAGTACTGCATCACAAGTCACCATTTTCGCTGAGGCGCTGAAGCAGCAAGCCAAGTGTAAGGCATCCAGGGTACGGAGAGCTGTTTTTCTGGACGAAATCCACTTTTTCGCCTGTCGATAGTGTTTTGTGGTTAAAGAAAGCCGTCTAAACAGACCTGAGCGGGAATCTTCAGCAAAACCGTTTTCTACAAGACTGGCCTGTGCCTCGGTGATTTCCTTCATGCGGACCCAGCGGGAAAGGGCTGAGGCAAACTCGATTTCGGTAAGATCGCTTATGATAACGGGAGCCTTAAGGGATGACAGAAATTCCTGTATTGGTTGGCTGGCCTTCTCCTCTCTGTAGTAAGGCAGCAGGGCACTGGTGTCAAGATAGTAACTGACATCAAATTCGTTCATCGCGCATTTCCCGGATCAGCATGGCGGACGGCACTTTCGCCGGAGGAAGCATGGCCCGCAGAGCGCTGCGGTCCGGGAAGCGAACTTTCTCCGTTACCACCTCTAAAGCCGCCACCATGCGTGCTGCCGGCTTACCGCGGCGTGTGATAACGATTTCCTCTCCGGCCGCTACTGCATCCAGCAGACGACCGATATGTTGTCTGGCTTCACGTACACTGACCTTTTGCATTGTCTTTTTGCCCCTCGCTGACATTAAATGCTGATAATGTACACATAAAATGTTACCACATCAATGACTTTTTTAGCAGATCTTGGACAGAGCTACTGAAAGCCGCCAAGCAAATAACATAGGTTTTGTCCCCACCATTACAGAGCAGAAGATTACCGGCGTAGATGATGCCGTTGCCATTGTATGCGGCCCGCCCATCATGATCAAGTTTACTCAGCCTGTCCTTGAGAAAGTAGGGTTTCCTCCGGAGAGGATCATCCTCTCCCTGGAAATGCGCATGAAGTGCGGTATCGGCATGTGCGGCCGCTGCAATATCGGCGACAAGTTTGTGTGCAAGGACGGCCCTGTCTTTTCCCTGGCCCAGCTTAAGAATATGCCTCCGGAATATTAGAGACGGCCCAGGTAATGGATCATGGCGTGACTAGAATTGGAGGGATGCTCCTTCTTTTTCCAAAAAATGCTTAAATTTTTCATAGATGTTCCAAAAGCCTTCAACCGCCTCTTTCCCGGCCTCGGTGAGCTTTGCTCCCCCTCCCTTCTTACCTCCGACAGAAGTTTCAACAAGAGGCCGCCTGGCCTGGCGGTTAATGGAATCCACAAGCTCCCAGGCGTGCCTGTAGGACATACCCATTGATTTTGCCGCTTTTGAGATAGAACCAAATTCAGATATGCGCTCAAGAAGCACCACCCTGCCATAACCGAGAAAGGTCCCGCTTGCACCTTCTATCCACATCCGTCCCTTTAATTCATAGCCGCCCTTTCTGACCGCAACGTCAGCCGGACTCAGGTCTTTGCTGGATGGCTTAAATCCGGACCTTGTTTTTCTTCGCATTATAACGCCTCCAATTGCAGCTCATGTCCTTGTCTTGACAATCGTTATTCCCGAATGTATATAACCATAAAACTGAAGCCATTCTTTTATTGGGCACAATAGATTCCTTCATAATGATTTTTAACAACCCGGTCCTTGGATCAGCAAGTTCTTTTGCCAAAAAGATGGCGGATGATGTTGAGGCTGACTGGTGTTTCCTCCAGCTTCACTACCGATTTTCCGAGGTTCTCCTATGAATGTCTTTAAAGAATCTAAAGAATTTGGGCTGCTAATTGTTGGGCTGTTTCTTTGCCTTTCCTCTTCTGTCACTTTTGCCCAGGAAAGGCTGGCAATAGGCATGGCGGTGGAATTTGTGGATCATGCTGCCTGTGCCCACATAGCAAGAAATAGAAGCTGGTTTAAAGCGGAAGGTTTAAACATCACTGCTTTTGATAACTATATAACAGGTATGGCTCTTGCTGCAGCCTTAACCAGAGGTGATATTAAAGTTGCTTACATCTGTTTAATACCAGCAATAATTGCTTATGCTAATGGTAAGGTGCCACTAAAGGTCGTTGCTGGCATGCATAAGTATGGCTATGGGTTGCTTGTTGACCCCAAAAAGATAAAAGCCATCAAGGATTTAGAAAAATCAGATATTCATATAGGATGTCCCAGGGAAGGAAGCCCTCCGGATGTGCTACTCCATAAAATGATAGATAAGTATCATCTTGATGAAAGTAAAATATTGAAAAAAATCAGAAGGATGCCTCCTCCGAAAGTGCTTTTTGCTCTCAAGATGGGTCAATTAGATGCTGGTTTTTGTTGCGAGCAATTTCCTACGATGGGTGAAGAATTGGGGTTCAAGGTGCTCCTGACTGCTAAGGATCTCTGGCCTGATATGCAGGGAAGCGTCCTGGTAGTGAAGAAAGATCTTATAACAGACCATCCGGAGATAGTCAAAAAGCTGGTAAAGATAACAGAGCGAGGAATCCAATATATTCATGAACATCCCAAAGATGCGGCGACAATTGCCGCCGGAGCGTTAACGGTTGCCGGGGAAAAGGTTTTGCCCCTTAAGATAGGAAAAATCGCCGCCGGACTGGAGATTACGCCGCAGGTTATACTAAGGTCGTTGACTACCAGAATGGAATGTACCACCGATATTGATCCGGAACAGATTCAGAAAAGCATCGATTACATGGCAAAATTAGGCTACATAAAATGGTTTAAGGCCCAAGAAATTTTGGATTTGAGGTATATTTATATTAAATGAAAGGGCTCAAATTTGGATGGGGTATTTTACCGATAATTGTATTTTTGTCGATATGGGAGATTGTTACCCGGGCGGATTTAATTCCCGGCCATTTTTTCTTTCCCCCTTTTACCGTGGTGATTCAGGAATTCTACCATCTGACAATAAATAGAGTGCTGGCAGCGAATTTTCTCAGCAGCCTGACCCGGGTCCTGATCGGCTTTTGCACCGGCTCTATGGCCGGGCTGGCCATTGGTATCCTGATGGGATGGAGCAATATCCTGGATAAGGCCTTCAGCCCCTTGATCAGCCTTCTCTATCCCATCCCAGCCCTGGGCTGGCTGCCTCTTCTGATGCTTTGGATCGGGATAAATGAAATCCTGCCCATAGCCATAATCTTTATATGTTCATTCTTTCCCGTATGCTATAATACGGCCTGCGGCATCAGGAATATAGATAAGAGATTCATTCAGGCCGCCAGGACCCTGGGGGCATCTGATAGCAGAATTCTTGTGACCATTGTCCTCCCTCTGGCCCTGCCGACCATATTCACCGGGCTGAGGCTGGAGGCCGGGATGGCCTGGAGGGTGATAATAGCCGCTGAAATGGTGGCCATCCCTACCGGAATCGGGGCCCTGCTCATGAAGGCCGAAAGTCTTATGCGCATAGACATAATTATAGTCTGCCTGATGGTCCTGTCCCTGATGTGCTTTTCCTTTGAGCGATTCTTTACCTGTCTGGAGGCCAGGCTGACCCGCAGGTGGACCTGCCATGACCGCCATTGAGCTGCGGAATATAGAGAATTATGCCTGCCGGAGGGTAAATCTAAACGTCTTATCCGGTGAGTTGCTGGTACTTCTCGGACCCAACGGGGCCGGAAAAACCACCCTCCTCAATATTATCGCCGGTCTGACCGGATATAAGGGTTCGGTCCTCTTTGACGGCCGTCCCATAGATGAACTTCCCGCACGGGAGAGAAAGGCGGGCTATCTCTTTCAGGATCTGGTCCTGTTTCCCCATCTTGACGTGGCCTCAAACATCGCCTATGGACTGAGGGTCCAGAGATGGTCGAATGAAAAAATTGAGCTCCGGGTCAGGGAATTGCTCCGGTTATTTAAGATGGAGCACCTGGCCACCGCCTATCCCTGGCGCCTTAGCGGCGGAGAAAAGCAGAAAGTGGCCCTGTCCCGGGCCCTGGCCCCCTATCCCAAAATACTACTTCTGGATGAGCCGTTGAGCAGCCTGGACTGGCAGACCTCTCGGTATTTGAGATCTGAGCTCAAGGGCATTCAACAGCAGCTCGGTATTACCACCCTGTATGTCACCCATGACATCACCGAGGCAAGGGAGGTGGCCGACAGAATAGCCGTCATCCTTAAAGGACGTATAGAACGAATAGGAAAGCCGGAAGACTTGCATACCTTTTCTGACCAGTTCTTTAATCTCTCCCAAAGACAAGCAACCAGGTAGAACCTAGGTTGAGCGGTTAGCTGTTGGCCATTAGTATTTAGTTTTGAAAAATCAAGGCATTACGTTAATCAGGAAATACGCAACGGGTTTACCCTGTTGAATCCCCAAAGGGGGCAGCGAAGCTGCATTCAACAGGGTGAAGAAGCACATCTCATAGACAAATCCAATAGCCCTTTTGTTTTGCATTGATAATTTCTATTTGATTTATTGATTATCTTGATATAAAGATTGTCATGGACTTAACAAAGGAGTCCATGACGACCCCTTTAAGATGCCCCTGTAAGCATCCAGTGGATGAGGAAGGCATATGAAAATATTGGATAGGATAAAGCAGAGATTCGGACCCAGAAAAAAAGAGGCACTTGAAAAGGGCAAAGGCCTGATCATCTTAAACGAGGTATCAGAGGCCATGCAGGCAGAAAAGATTCTGAAACGCTTCGGTTACGGGGTGAGAGGGGTGGCTCCTCCCCCTGAGATTCGCAAGGGCTGTGACCTTGCAGTGGAATTCAACCTTGTTGATCAATTGGGCGTGGAAAGGCTGCTTAAAAAAAGCGGGCTTAACCCCTTGGACATAGTAGCCCTGGACAACTTATCTCAGAAGCCTTTGGATATAACCAAAGAAAAGGACTTTGGAAGGTATCTTATGGTGACCGCAGCCAATATGAAGATAACAGTGGATAAAGAAAAAGGCACCATCGTAAACATTTCAGGCGGGGGCTGCCCCGATGTTCCCTATTTGACCGTAAGCCTGGTAGGAAACAACATAACGGAGGTGGAAAATCCCGGCGAGAACGGCTACTCCCTCTGTGCCTATATGTTAGAAAAGGCATATCAAAAGGCCCTGAGCATGGTGAAGAGTGAGCAGACAAGGGAGTGTACCTGATTTTGCTTACTATCATGGGTACCCTGCCTTTTGATGAAATGGGACTGAAGGCAGGAAAGGCAACATTCGAAGGTGGAAGCCTTAAAGTAGAGGATTTTGAAGTCACACCCGGCTTAGGCACCAGCGTCATGGTGGCATCAGCCTGCATTACCTGTGAAGCCCTTAACTTAGAACCACCCTATTTTATTACTTCCGGAGATATTGGAGACGGAAAAAGGAGTAAAGAGCTTTATAACTATATGGCCGCTAACCTGACAACGCTCGATGTCAGGGTTTTGGCCATGCATTATATCATGCCTGATATACCCGGAATAAGAAATGTCCTTAATTCCCTGGGAAAAAGACGTGAAGGAGTAACTTTGATTGCGGATGCAGGCGCCATGTATGCCGCCAAGGCGGCAGGGCTCGCACAAGAAATTGATATCTTCACCCCTGATGCAGGTGAAATGGCCTACCTGGCAGACCCTGAGGCCACACACCCTGCCTATGTGGAGCATCTTCTGTTTGAGTTAGATGCATCCGAAGTTGTCACCTTGATAAAGAAGGCTTATGAGACTGGGAATACCCCAAAGATATTATTGGTAAAGGGACCTGTAGATTATGTTGTAGAAGAGGGTGAAGTGGTTGAGGCCATTGATGAGCCTTCCATTTCTGCCATGGAGCCGATTGGAGGGACAGGTGACAGCCTGGCCGGGATTCTGTCCGCCCTGATTTACGGGGGCTATGAGAAGGTTGATGCCTGCATAAAGGCAGCCGGAATCAATCGTATTGCAGGTAAATTGGCACAGCCTGACCCTGCCACATCGATTTCACACATAATAGATAAAATCCCAAATGCACTAAAGGAGGTTAGATTATGCGCATGACAGCCGCAATGGCAGGAGGCATCTTTGGCTTATTGGGCGCTGCCGGCCAGGCATTCTTTCATGTAATACCCCCACCGGCCTATGGTATCTGCATCGCCTGCCATATGAGAGACCTGGTGAACTGGATTGCTGCTCATATATTCCCGATATATGGCCTGAAAGCCGGGGGCGCCATAGTGATACCCGGTGGCCCGGTCTCTTATAATTTTCCCCTGCTCACCATTATAGGGGTATTGATCGGGGCAGTTATAGCTGCCCGTGTCAATAAGGAGTTCAAGTGGAAAGTTATGAGGGTGTGGTGGCAAAAACCCTGGGCGGAGTTTTTCCTGGGGATGCTGGTCATGATATCAGCCCTGACCTTTGGCGGCTGCCCCATCAGGACAGCGCTTAAGACCGCATACCTGGATATAACCGCCGTCATAGGCCTCATAATGATCGGAGTGGGAGTTTTTGTGGGATGTCAGGTACTGAGGAAACTGACCTGAGGAGGTAACAATGGACTTATTACCACCAATTGCCACCGTCTTTCTGGGATTGATAATGGGATACCTCGGCCAGCGGGCAAGGATGTGCTTTGTAGGAGGAATGAGGGATTATTATCTGGTGAAGGATACATACCTGATCAAAGGACTGTTTGCCTTTCTGGTATGCGCCCTTGCAGGATTTATTCTATTCCAGTTTGTGTCCCCTGCCATCAAGACCTTTCCCTGGTTTTTGAATGGCGGCGCGGTCTTTGCCAAAAAGTGGGCGGCTATGGGAGTGGCGGCAGACCCCAGCTCATTATTACCCGTGCCCGGAGACCCTATAACATGGTGTCCAAAGGCCGGGGCACATATAATCCTTGCCGTATTGGGCGGATTTGGTCTGGGTTTCTTTTCCTGCATCGCTGGAGGCTGTCCCTTCAGGCAGCACATAATGGCCGCTGAAGGGAGCAGGAGTGCCATAGTCTATCTTGTGGGATTTGCCTTAGGGGCTATAATCTTCCACAGGTTTGTCGCCCCATTCATTAAAGCGGTTTTGTCTTAGGAGGTAAAAATAATGGCCGACGTAACCTTAGATGTATGCGGCGAGGTTTGTCCATTGCCGGTAATGAAAACCGACGAGGCATTGGCGAAAATGAAATCCGGAGAGACCTTGGAGGTAATAGTTGATTACCCGCCGTCAAAGGAGAATGTAAGAAGGCTTGTCACCAGCAAGGGTCACGAAGTTCTCAACATTACCGAGCAGGGAGAGACAGTAAGATTATTGGTCAAAAAGGCATAGCAAATTGGAAATATTGGCAAAACGGGAAGAGAAAGGAAAGCTCTCACTTTTGGCTGGAGAAAGCACCTATTATGTGGTTGTCTTTGACCGGGGGAAGGATATCCTGTTTCTGGCTAAAGGAGATCAATTAGCCCGGGCGTTTAAAGAACAGGAAAACAGACGCCGACAGGGCACGGATGTGAGTTGCCCTACCTGCGATTTTATGCTCGCATCAGAAGCCGTTTATTCTATACAGAAATCGAAGGAGTTCATTCAGAAAATTTCCAGGGGTGAGGCGGAAAAGACATTCAAAGGACTCGGCTTAGTGAATCTCTGGAGAGAATTTAAAGAAAAAATTCCAAAGCGGCTATTCCACTAAAATCTTTTCTTTAGGCTCAGACACTACCTCACCTATGATGGCTGCGCCGGCCATCCTCCTCCCTTTTAATTCACTCAGCAATTCATCGGCTCTACTTCTTGCCACAGAAATCAGTAACCCGCCGGAGGTCTGGGCGTCAAAAAGGATGTCCTGCATGAACCTGTCCACAGAAGGGGCAAAATCCACGAATGCCTTGCGAAACTCCCGGTTCTTGTAAGTCCCGGCCGGCACGAGCCCCATCCGGGCATACTCCATAGCCTCGGGGAAATACGGAACCAGGCCGGCCTGCAACCTGATTCCTGCACCGGTATCTACTACCATCTCGCACATGTGACCCAACAGACCAAAACCGGTGATGTCGGTACATGCGTGGACAGGATAGCGTCCCATAACCTCGGCCGCATCGCGGTTAAGGGTAGCCATGAGACGGGTGATACTTTCAATGGTCTCATTGGAGGCAACTCCACCTTTAATAGCGGTATTGATAATCCCGGTACCCAGAGATTTGGTCAGTATCAACTGATCCCCCGGCTCCATGGCCTTTTTTGTAATGATGCGATCCGGATGGATAAACCCGGTGACGGAAAGGCCGTATTTCAATTCATTGTCCTCCACACTGTGCCCTCCCACCAAAACGACATCCGCCTCTTTCATCTTGTCCAGCCCCCCCTGCAGAATCTGCCTGAGGATAGATAAATCCATCTTTTTAAGAGGAAAGCACACCAGATTCATGGCCGTTTTGGGAACACCTCCCATGGCGTACACATCACTCAGCGCATTGGCCGCGGCAATCTGCCCGAACCAGTATGGGTCATCCACGATGGGAGTGAAAAAGTCCACCGTCTGGATGATGGCAATGTCGTCGGTGATTTTATATACGCCTGCGTCGTCAGCCCGCTCCAATCCCACAATAAGATTGGGGTCGGTAAGGTATTCCAATCCGCATAGTGCCTTGTCCAGGTCCCCTGGAGGAATTTTTGAGGCTCACCCCGCTCCGGAAACCGTCTCGGTGAGGCGAAGCTTTTTCTGTTCGATCATTGAATTTTCCTTTACCTTTTTACCTGATTCTTCTCCAATGATAATGCACAGACCGTCTCATTGCAGTCCTTCCGGGCAAAAATTCCTTATGCCATTGTATCGTGATCAGTGATACAAACCCCGTCCAGTCTCCTGAACCCGGCGCGGGCGGGTCAATATGTCCTTCAGGTCTAAGCTGCTACATGAAATTCGAGTATGTACGTGAAGGTCGAAGAGCATAATACATGTTTCTGGCAATTTAATAAAAAGTCAAATTGGCTTCATTCATGAATAAGACCTGATCCATAGATATTTCCTATTAGCATCACCTTGACAAGACCCTGCTTCAGGTGGCTGAAATCTCTAATCTCTTGATGTCCTGTTCGTAAATATTCGGTGAACCCGTTATATCCTGCCTTGAAGCGGTTACCTTTTTCCGGGTTTCAAAGCTCACTCATCGCGGACCGGAGAGGCAGTGCAATCCGGCCCGCGGTTGAAACCCTGCAAAAGGCAAACCGCTCCTGCGGCAGGGCACGGATGACAATTTCCACAGCGGACCACGGGTTCACCGGATATTTACTCCTGTTCTTTGACCATTTATGATGAATAAGGCGAGAAAAAACTCAAATAAGGCCATCTCGCCCTTCCCGCAGCCCGCCATCTCCTGAAGGCCTTTGATCTAGTGGATAGACCCAAAAATCGATGCCTCTCCACCTTTCATATTCATTGTCATGGACAAATCCAATAGTTCCGCTGTTTTATATTGATAATTTCTATTTGATTTATTGATTATCTTGATGTAAAAATTGTCATTAATTTCACAAAGGAGTCCATGGCGACCCCTTAAGACGCTCCTGCCTGCATCCAGTGGATGAGGGAAAATCTTTTAGGGTGAACAATTTTCACAAAGATAGACGAAACTACATTAAAGGGAAAGGAGTAAGGAGATGCATCGATTTGTAAGAATTCTGTTTGTTTTCATGGTCTGTATTTTCTGGGCAGGGAGTCCTGCCTTGGGAGGATTCAAGTTCGGAATGGACGATCAGAGTGGTGTGAAAAATCATGGTGTTTCGCAGGCCAAGGAATACGATAGGGAAGATCCGCTAATCGATATTCTGATTCGTAAGGGTATCCTTACCGAAGAGGAGGCGAAAAAAATACAGAAAGAGGCGGTTGTGCTGAAAGAACAACGCCAGCAGGAGGTACAGGAGGCAGCGAAGGAAATTAAAAGCAAGCAACTCGGAGGGGAAATCGGCTGCTGGACACAGGTCTGGTACCAGTATGTAGAGCACGGAAAGAAGGATGGCGGAGACCTTAACGATTTTATGGCGCGGAGATTTTACCTGTATCTGAAAGGCGATGTCACTCCTTATTTCAGCTTCTTCACTCACATCGCTGCTGACCGGATTGGACAGGAAGGATTGGACAGGCCTTCATTGGGGCTTGGAAGCGGCATTGCAGTCCGGGATCTCTGGATTACCCTCAAATTGAACGAGGCCTTCAAGATTCAGGCCGGAAGGATGTATGTTCCGCTTACACGCAATTATGGCACGACCTCGACAAAGTGCATATTGACCACCGATCTCCCGTTTCTTCAGGGCGGTATTCGGGGAAATACCTTTTATGCCCAGAAGGTAGGTCGAGATGACGGTGTGACCATATGGGGCAACCCGCTGGATGGGCTCATTCAATACAGGTTTATGGTCGGCGAAGGGGTTGAGAACGACGACAATCCTGATGACAACCTCCGCTTCGCAGGTCGTGTGGCCGTCAATCTCCTTGAACCTGAAAAAGGCTGGTTCAACAAGGGGACGTATCTCGGAAAGAAAAAGGTCCTGAGCCTTGGCTTTGGCTACGATACCCAGATGGATCTGACCTTGAATGGCCGCGAGGACCAGGACAACCGCGTATGGACCGCGGATGTCTTCTTCGACCATCCGCTGGGAGAGGGTGCCGTAACCGTAGAAGCAGCCTATATTGATATTCAGAATTGCACTCAAACGCATAATTTTTCCGAGTTGGCAGCAGGCGACGACGCGGAAAACTGGTACATCCAGTCGGGATATCTCCTGCCAGGCAAAGTCGGTCCGGGCCGTTTCCAGCCCTATATGAGATATGAGGCGGTTTACGTAGACGACAAGGACGATACGGAGTTCATGAGTGCCGGATTAAACTACTTTGTTAAGGGGCACAATGCCAAGATCAGCCTGGACTACACCTATGTTGAACAAGAAAGTGACAGGGACGACCAGAGCATCGCGACCTTCCAATTAGCTGTCGGGTTCTAAGTGCCCGCCTGATAAATAATACTTATAGGCGTTCACAGGTTCAGAGTTCACCGTTCAGGGTTTGTCCATGGCACGCTCCTTACCGTCCATACTGATCTTTATGTCATGATCTTTCAGGGTTCCAGTAAAATCACTACTGGTATACTGGGATCCCTGATCAGTGTTGAATATATCGGGTTTACCATGGCAGCGAAGAGCACGTTCCAGAACTGATACACAAAAATCGCTGCCCATGAATACTGATATCTCCCAGGAGAGCACATAACGGCTATACCAGTCCATAACGGCTGTCAGATAGACAAATCCACCAGTAAGGCGGATATATGTCAGATCAGAGCACCAGACATGATTGGCATGCGATACATCAATACCCCGAAGAAGGTATGGATACACCTTGTGTTCAGGATGCGACTTGCTGGTGCTGGGCTTGGGAGCAACTGATTGAAGGCCCATTTTACGCATGAGCCTCTTAACTCGTTTACGGTTAATATTATATCCCTTGCGATGCAGATAATTGCGCATCTGGCAACTGCCATAAAATGGGTGCCCGGTGTATTCTTCGTCGATTAGACGCATTATTTCCAGGTTCTTCCTGCTTTCTTGTCCACCATGGCTTTCCCGGTAATAACTGGAACGTGGAAGCCCTGTCAGATCACACTGGCGCTGAATACTCATTGCGGATGATCAGCCTCGATATGCTGTTTTCTTTCAACAACACTCATAGCAGATGTCCGGTGTTTTTTTAAGCCAGTCCACCTCTACCTGCAGCTTGCCAATTTGCTGATATAGTCGGTCGCGTTCATTCTCTATCTCTTTTTCTCTTTTTGACTGAGTATTGCCAAATACTGAAGGCAGGACCTCTATTGCCTCTTTTTTCCAACGATTGACCTGGCTGGCATGAACACCAAACTCTGAGGCTATCCCATTGGCTGTTTGGTGCCCTTTGAGGGCAGCCAAAGCAACCTTGGCTTTGAGTTCTTTGCTGTAACGTTTTCTCTTCGGCCCCTAATTGGTCCCTAATAATAAAAAAGCACTTAACAAAAAATGCTAAGTGCTTGTTTTTATTGGTAGGCCGTCAGGGGCTCGAACCCCGAACCTACTGATTAAGAGTCAGTTGCTCTCCCAGTTGAGCTAACGGCCCATGCATGGGCAATTTTTTAACACAATTCAGAATGATGTCAAGCAGGTTTTGAAACCCTGGATATTCCATATAATATACGGGCGGTAAGCACCGGGTAGGCTATAGTCAGATGTTAAATATTTTTTCTCCAACGGGGATGTCTGATGCCCAGTTTTTTAATCTTATAGTTTATTGTCCTTTTGCTTATGCCAAGCTTTTCTGCTGCATCTTTTTGAATCCATAGACACGTTTCTAACGCTTCTATAATGGCTTTTCTCTCGATATCTGCCAATGATTGTGTAGAGGGTCCGGTTTTGGAAGGTTCGGTATGCTCAAATGCCTGCCTGTGCCTTGAACCTGTCTGCTGTGCCGGCGCAGGCGGAAGCAGGCAGGGAAGAATATTATTCCCCAAGGTTATACTATCCTTTTTAATTATTGTATCTTCGCTGAGCAATATGCCTCTTTCGATAACATTGGAAAGCTCACGAATGTTACCCGGCCAGTGATAGCGCTTGAACATCTCCAATACATCAGGATGGAATCCTCTGATATCCTTTTTTATATCTCGACAGTGCCTTTTCAGGAAATAGAAGGCCAGTTCTTCTATATCTTCCATCCGTTCTTTTAAAGGAGGCAAAAAGATATTTATTACGTTAATCCGGTAGTAGAGATCTTCTCTAAACCTTCCTGAACGGATCTCTTGTTCTAAATTCTTGTTGGTAGCAGCTATAATTCGAACGTCAGAATGGATAGTTTTACTTCCTCCCAACCTTTGAAATGTCCTATTTTCCAAAAAGTGTAAAAACTTCGATTGCAAGGCGGGAGTGAGGTCCCCAATTTCATCCAAAAAAACGGTTCCTTCGTTTGCCTGTTCAAATCTGCCTATTCTGGTTTTCGCAGCTCCGGTGAAAGCCCCCTTTTCATGCCCGAACAATTCACTTTCTAATAAGGTCTCAGGAATATTTGCACAACTAATATCAACAAAAGGTCTTTTTTTGCGATGGCTGTTAAAATGGATTGCTCCGGCCAAAAAACTTTTTCCCGTGCCTGTTTCTCCCCCTATTAAAATGGTGGAATCCGTTTTACAGACCTTTTTTATTGTATTAATAACCCTTCTTATGGCAGGGGCCTTGGCAATAATACTATCAAGGTCATAAATAACATCTTGTTGTCGCCTCAAATAATCAATCTCGTATTTGAGGCTTCGACCTTCCAGGACCCTTTCAACAATATTTTTTATTTTTTCCCCAGAAACCGGTTTTGCAATAAAATCATAGGCCCCTCTTTTAATTGCTTCTACCGCCTGTTCTGTTCGATTGTCGCCGATGGCAAGCACAGGGGCAGATTGTATAGACCTGGCAGATTCCAGCAACTCCATTCCATTGGCCAATTCCATATCTATAACAATCAAGTCATAAATTATCTTTTCTAATTTTCGAGAGATGTTGCCCTTATTAGGCCAGAATTCAAGGGAATATTTCACCCCCAACATATTCTTTGAAATATCTTTCAAGGCATATTCCTGTGTAGCTATTAAAAATCTGGCCATATTACACTCCTGATATCTGAATTACAATTTAGTAATAATAACACAATCCGCCTCTTTTTCAACTAAATTTGATTCAGGCAGTGTAAAATATCTTGTGTGAATTCTGAAAATACGTGGCCAAGAAATCCCAAGAGGGAAGCGGCGGATACCTGCGGCCCGTCTTCTATACTTCTTCAAAAAAGAAAGTTATGGAGTTTTATGATCAATTCGTACTGGGCTGTATGTTCATTTCAATTCTAAGGCCTTAAACCAAACTAGCAAGCTCCCTTTCTCGCTATAACTACCCAAAACGTGCGCCACAAAATCTTTAGATCGTCCTGAAGATGTCACCCGTCAATGTATTGCAGGTCTAGCTTGACTACCTCATTGAAGTCCTTAATTTTGTTGCGACCGGAGATCTGCCACAATCCGGTTATCCCGGGTTTGATGGAAATCCGTCTGCGGTGCCAGTCTTCATATTGCGCCACCTCTTCCGGTGTGGGCGGTCTGGTGCCCACCAAGCTCATCTCTCCCTTGAACACATTCCAAAACTGCGGAAATTCATCCAAAGACGTTTTTCGCAAAAATCGACCTACTCTGGTAATCCGGGGATCATCGGCAATTTTGAACATAGGCCCCTGTATCTCATTTCTTGCCAGAAGTCCGGCTTTTTGGACCACTGCGTCTGCATACATTGAACGCAGCTTGTAGATATAGAAAACTCTTCCGTGCATACCTACCCGCTTTTGCCTGAAAAGGATAGGGCCCGGGGAATCCAGCTTTATGGCCAGCCCCAAAATGGGAACCAAGACGCCAAAACAAAACAATGAGCCTAATCCTCCAACAAAGATGTCCAAAAGGCGCTTGTAAAAGAGTCCGGAGGCATCCATATTAAAATGATAACGACACAACAACGGAACCCCCTGCAATACTTCTACTTTCAAGGATGCCTCTTCTGGATCGAACATGGATGGGACTATGCTCACGCTCACACCAATGCGCTCGCAGATCTCAAGGAAAGGTCGCAGAGAACGAGGGCGATCTGGCAGAACGGCAAAAATGACATCATCTACCTGCTTATCCAGAATCACCTCCCGAAGATCACTGATAGTCCCCAGGATGGGAATGAAAGAAGAATCCCGAGAATTAGAACTCATCTTCTGATCACTGTCCATTAATAAGCCGACAATTTGATGGCCCCAGCTTTGCTGTTGTTGCAGAGCCTCAACAACCCGCCACATTCGCTCTTCGCTACCCACAATCAAAATTCGGCGCTGATGAAATCCCTGCCTGGCAAGGATTCCTGTGATACCCAGCATCAAGGCCTTATCAAGCATAACAAAAAGCAGGAGCATTCCGACAAAAATAGGCAGATACGGCTTGGGGATGGTAAAATTACGGAGAAAAAATAGGCCGGTGCTAATTACGGTGAATAAAATAACCGAGGCCTTTATGAGCCGGAGGAAGATAGGCCAAAACGAATTCTCGCGACGATCAGAATAAAAACCCAGGTAAGCGAGAATAGTATTATTGAGAAAAAAGATGAAAAAATAATGAAACCGGCGAACTCGTATTCACCCAGTTCCCAAGTCTGGCCAAAATAACTCAGATAAATCCAACGCGAGACATAGGCAGCGAATACTACCATAATTGCGTCCAAGATCATAGCGATATTGGACAAGATATAGGCCTGATCGCGATACATAGTTCAGTTCATTATGGGGCTCAAGCATCCCCATTGTTTGAATTTAATATTAAAATTCCCATAAGGCTCAAGAATAACTATTCATTCTTTTATTTTACCCGAAAATTCCGTAAAAGAAAGCCGAGACAATGAAACAGGTTTCACGCTCAGATTTATTTTAACAATCCAAAGTGACACTTTTCCTTAAGTAAACCGCAAAATACATGCCGCCAGGCCGCTTGCGGGCAACTTGAGACTATGAAGCTCGTATGGCATAAGTAAAATACGCGGCAGGAGCTACAAAGCAGTGAGAAAAGTCCGGGTCATTCCATCTGCCAATCATGTCTGGCAGTGATTCACGTATATATATCGGTATCCATGCAGGACCGCAAGAATAAATTCCAGGTATGATAGATCCTTGTTGCCAAGCAGACCAGATAATGCAGAAAAATATCCGTGCCGCATGTCCGCCAAAAGAAAAAGGCCGATGGCATAAACCATCGGCCTTAAATCCAAGGCACTGACCCAGCCTTCCCTACCAAAGCTCCATCACTTCGATTTCCGCTGCGGAGGTCCAGGCATGACCCGCTACTTCGGACAGGGCCACCAGACGTACATATCGTGCAAGTCTTGCATTAAAGGAGACTTCCTGTTTGTCACGAGTGCTGGGGAAAACTCCTGTTGCCACCGGATTTCCCCAGTTGTGATCATCTGTGCTCACATATAATTCATAGGCGGCGATGCCGCCGTTGTAACATCCGTCCTGACGGGGCAAGTAGCTGAATCCGCATACCTGCCGTTCATAACCCAGATCTATCACGATCTCATGGGGATGAACCGGATCGGCGTAATACCACTCCGTATGCCAGAATGTTGAGGGATCACCATCAATGGCATTCTCACCTTGACCGTCCTCACCATGCAACTCCTCACTGTCCACCCGTACGAGACTCATCTCAAAGGAAGGTATGGGAAGAGCATCAGCTACAGGATCAGAAGATCCGTTAAATCCGTTAAGCACCACCTCATTAGAGTAGTTGCTGAACTCTCCAGCCCAATTATACGCCCGTACGGCAATGTAATAGGTTTCTTGATCATCCAGGGAAAAAAGTTCGCACTCCGTGACGTCACCGCAATCCACTTCACAGTCATACTGTCGTGGATAAGTGCCATAGTAAACGACATATCCAGCAACATCCGAACCCGCGCTCCGATCCCAGGTCACAACGGCAGTGGCTGCCATACTTTCTACTGCAAGCCAACAATACATGAGGACCACCATGAATGTGAGGCAATAAACGGATCTCCCGCCCTGGTTGCGCCAATTTAAAGATCTTCTTAACATCGCACCTCCTTGCCTGAGAATAGCCTTTTAAGGCCAATCCTCACGCAAGAAACCTGCCAACCCACCTATAAGAAAATTTAGCTTTTAAAACAATAGGTTAGGCTTCACGCCAAACATTCAAGGGCTTTATTAAGGATAAAAGTGCCGATGTCACCCCGCGGTCAATCCAGAAAATATTCCATAATTATCATTACTTAACCATGATGCCGGTCATTTTTTCACGTCAGCAATAACAGACTGACACTTGTAGGATATTGTATACAGTTCGGCCTTCCGAAACCTGCCAATCTGAGTCCAAGGGACTTTGGAGAAATCCGGAAAAGGCCGTCCCCCTGAAATCCATGGAAAATAAGGGATGGGGACTTATGAAATAGTCAGAAAACTACCCCCGCCGCGGGCAGCTGACAATATGGAGACAAACATGAGGCCCCCTCTCAAAGAAGAGAGTCGCTGGTCTCCGGGGTGGTGCGATCAGAGAGAGGGCTTAATAAATGTCCTTCTCAGCCCCAGCTTCCGATAATATAACTCGGATTATGCAGTTGCCGAGTTTGCCGAAGATGAGAGGCGGAAGAATGATAGACCACATAGCAGCAAAAATAGACCTTCTTTGTAAAACGTGACGAGGCTATTTTTTGATGCTGTCTTTACTAATTTAACGAACCGAATCAGGTGGTAACCAGTTTTCTTCTCCTCATGATCAAAACGGCTGATCCTGCCATAAGCAATGAGAGGGCGATCATCCCCCATTCCGAGAGAGTTGATACAGCAAGGCCTGTCTGGCGTAAGTCCAGGGCTATTCCGTGAGGTTCATTTAAAGTCCCTCCGAGGTTGCCGAGACTCACTCCGCCGGTCCCGTCCAGGTTAGCACGGGATATTGTGTTGTCATCATAATTGGCCACATACATATAACCGTTGGACAGGTCCAGGGCTATTCCTGTAGGACCATTTAAAGTCCCTCCGAGGTTGCCGAGACTCACTCCGCCGGTCCCGTCCAGGTTAGCACGGGATATTGTGTCGTTATTATAATTGGCCACATACATATCGGGAACAGCTTCGGCAATATTTGGAAGGAATGCAAAGCCTAACGCCGTAACTATTAATGCAAATAATGCAAACCCTGCGATAGAAGACAAGCGGTAAGATCTACGAATCGAACTATTATTTTGCATCCGACACTCCTCCTTTTTATAACTTTATCATTTTAACAAATTTCCATCACTGATTAGTTATAATAATTAGTCTGATTCATGTAAACAACAAAATAAGCGCAGGCGAATCTTGTGACGCGGCGCAGAAGGCTCTCTTGAGCATTCAATAGGCAAACTACTCCGCAAAATATATACCAAACTTATTGATTTTCTAAGAAAAATTATCCATCACCAAATTTTTCCGCTGAAACCATTTCTGCCCAAAAAATGGTGAGTTCTATGCCCATCAGCCTATTCAGATATTCACCAACATTCTCTCTGTCTCTACGCGGATCATCTCAAAAATTCTCTCGGGCTGCTCCCCTGGATATTTCATATAAGATACAGGCAGCAAGCACCGGGTAGGCTGCTTGCCATACAATTACTGCCATTGGTCTGAAGATTCTTTCATAGAGCAACCATTTTTTGAGTCAACTCCTCAATTTTTCTAATTTTTTTTTCACAAAACGAAAAATTTGTCCATGACGGTGATTTTCCGTCAATGTTATTTCCGTATCATTTAACGTGCCTGTGGCGGCGATAGCCGGGTGCTTGACGGTTAGTATATATCCCCTCCTATACCAAGGCCCAAAAGGCCGGCAGCGGCCAATGTAGGACGTC
>PQXD01000005.1:0-14820 GCA_003194485.1 Deltaproteobacteria bacterium | reverse complement strand
CTGGCTATGGTGGTATTTTTACCCATAGCTTGAGAAAAGACGATCACAGCTTGCCTCTGAAGGCTCAAAAGAGCCTCCTGTGCTGCGTCACAAAATTCGCCTGCGCTTATATGAAATATCCAGGGCTGCTCCCGGATCTTCTTGAAAATGCTCACAATCTCTGGTATATTTATTTTTTATTATTAAGGATTTTTTGTAAATTTGCAGGTCAGCAAGTGGGGAGAAGTGAGAAATTGAGGAGGTCTTCGGACCATGACCCAATAATTACAATTCAAGCCCCCTCCACAATCCCTAAAAAGCGACTTCCTATCAGCTTCAGCTATCAGATCCTATCAGCCGATGTTAAAAATCCTGCATCTCGTTGAGTTTTTAGGTATCACTGGCAAGACAACGTTGCTTTGTGATCTGATTGCGCATACCGGAAAACAGTTTGACTATAAAATTCTGTCCAGATATGGTGGAGTGCGTGAGAAAGTATTACAAGATCTCGGTGCCGAAGTTGAAATTCTTAGGACACAACGACTGACTTTTATTGGGGAACAATATATGACCTTCAAGCGTATTAAGGCATTTCAGCCTGATATTGTGGTGTGTTGGTCAGGTAGAGCCAACCTCACTTCGACTTGGGTGGCACTCGCACGTATCCCGGTAGTGTGGACTATCCACAATGTATACGAAAAGCTATTTGGCCTTAAAGCGAAGCTAGCCGTCTTGGTGAGTGCCTGTTTGTCGTCGCGTGTCCCGAATAAGATAGTATGTTGCTGCGATGCAACTGCGGACGTCTACGCAAGGCATCATCGATATGCCAATAATAAGCTGATCGTTATTCCCAACGGCGTCGACACCAGTAAATTCAAACCTGATTCGGCGGCTTGTCAATCGATAAAATCGGAATTAAACCTTGACGACAAAACGATCGTTATCACTATCGCGGGTGCCTTTAGGCCTAGTCGTCCGGACAAAGATTTTGCATCCTTCATTAAAGCCGCAGGAATTGTTCATGAAAAGCACCCCAATATTAAATATCTGATGTGCGGATACGGTTTGAATTGGCACAACTCCCGCTTGGTCAGTTGGATAAAGGATTCTGGGATTGGGCGTGTAACCCAATTGCTGGGGCCGCGAGATGACCTTCACCGAATATTAGCAGCTACCGATATTATCGTTTCATCGTCGCAATTCGAGGCCTTCGGGACAACCATATTTGAAGGCATGGCTAGTGGGTGCCTTCCTGTATGCACTGATGTTGGAGAGATGCCCAAAGGCGCCCGAGACATAGGAAAGGTTGTACCAACAGGTGATCCAAGAATGCTCGCCAACGCAATGTGCGAATTGATAGAATTGGACCGAAATGAACGAGCGCTGCTCTCAGCAAAAGCAGTAGCCCGCGTTGCCGAACAATACAGTATCAGGATTACTGCTGAACACTATTCTTCACTGTTCAAGGAGATAGTCGCCCAACATTGATAAATACCAAGGTGGATCCCATAGTCAAGACAAAATTTCTCCTGACTTTCTGAAGGTAAGCGCCTATTTTTTCGCCCCCCTTATTTGGCCCATACAAATAATTTTTGTCACAAAACGAAATATATAGTCGAATTTACGAAACAGAACACTTAATACTGCCGGTCATCAGGAACTTCGTTGCTCGAACTGGATCGAGGAGGCCTGCAAGGAAAAAATTCTTTGCCGCGCTAGCAAACTGTCGTTGCCTAAAGTCATGCTGACCAAAGCGGTAATATAGGACCGCTAGCCGTTTGCGCTTTATGTCCAGTCCATAGGAGTGACGCGCGCAGGCGTCCTTCAAGATAGTAAATCCGTCCTCCCACTGCCGCCGTTGCAAGCTTTGCTGCCCTGAGTGTCGACGATAACCAACCAAGAAGTCCGAAATATAGTGAAACTGTGCTACCTCGCTTATCCGAACCCACATATCATGGTCGATTGCTACAACCAAAGATCACTGCGAAATTCGCCAACTTGGTCAAGGGTGCTGCTCCGAACCATGATTGCAGACGGTGGGCCGGTATAGCAACAGAGAAGAATACGACCGGTCTGATTTATTTCATTAAAATCAGATGACTTTAAGGGATGCAGTGGAAGATCTTGTTCGTTAATGTAATACCCATTGGTATAAACAAGGCCCACCTCAGGATGCCTTTGAAATACTTGGACCTGTTTCTTTATCTTCTTTTGATACCACAAATCATCAGCATCGAGAAAAGCAATCAGCTCCGAATCGGAGCAATGTACACCCAGATTCAATGAAGCGCCCTGGCCCCTATTTTCGCCGTTTGGGTGACGTAGGATCCTTACTGGTGGTGAGTGCTGTAACAAAATATCCGCGGTAAGATCCGAGGAACCGTCATCAACGGCAACAATCTCAATGTGGGGATAATCTTGATCGAATACAGACTTGAGGCTCTTTTCCAGGTATTTTTCCGCATTATAGCAGGGAATAATTGCGGTAACAGAAGGCCATCCTTCATCTAGACTCATCGGAAGGTACTCCTAACTCTCTAAGCTTGCATACAGCAGTTTCCAGTCTGATCAGATGTAACTCGTTGATTTCACAAATTGTTTGCTATTTCGTTTGCGAAAACATCAAAGTTTTTGCCTTATCTATCAATGAGTTACGTGCAACCAGTCTCCCACACCTGGAAAGTATAATGGACCATTTGGAAAAATCCAGAACAACGTAAGCATCTGACTAACCCATCTTTTTGCTGTTGAGTACTTATCACGATTATCGCGACTACTAGAAACCAATCTTCTATTACACTAAAAACCTTGTTAGTGCTCCTATCAAGGGACACCAACTTTTACGATTTTCCGTGGTCCCAATTTATTCTTTTTGTCTCTGTTCCTACCGTTCCTACTTATTCTTTAGGGAACCCCCGCAGGAGGCAAATCCGAAATAATGGAAGGGTTTATTCGATTTTGCAGCCTGGTATAATGCGTTACGTAATGGTTATCTCTCTATTGTACTTATTCTCCAGTACAACCCCAAGACTGCTTTCCCAAAACTAAGCCGCAAAATCGTAATCAACCCTCCTGATTTGCCAACATCCCTATGTCCTTCAGGGAAATCCTGTAGGTCCTTTCACTTCAGTACCTTTTCCAACTCTCTCAATCTATAAGACCGGCCTTTGATATTAATCACATGGCAATAATGCAAAAGCCTGTCCAATAGAGTGGGCGCATTCGGTTTTTGTCGTTTATGTGTGACAGGTAAGTTAGTCTGATATTGACCGACCTATTTGATCGTGACATGGCTTCTGATGCTAACCTTACCCTTTCGAAAAAAGCGATTTCCTATAAGCTTGACGGCGCCCCGGCCGCTTTCTGATACAGCCGGACGGTTTCCAGCGCGATGACATCCCAGTTAAACTCCGTCTCGAGCCTCTGCTTCTTCTTGTCGAGTATAAGTGGTGAATTCAGTGATGAGGGGTTTTTAAGAAAGGCGGCAAGCCTCTGGGAGAGAGCTTCGACGTTTCCAACGGGAAACGTCTCCTCGGGCAGGGCGACTTCTCTGTTGGCCGGGATGTCGCTGACCAGTATCGGCAGATTGTAGCTCACCGCTTCCAACAAAACAATGGGGAGCCCCTCGTAATAAGACGGCAGGATGAAAAGACCTGAATTTGAATACAATTCGCCAAGGGCCCTTCCTTTTTGAAATCCGGTCATCACGACACCATCGATTTGAGCTGCCCTTTTCTTGAGGCTTCTGCTGTATTTATCCTTATGGTCGGCATCGCCCACTATGACGAGCTTCCAATCCGTATTTAATTTCGCGTAAGCTTCTATTAAATCATGAAACCCTTTTTCAGGAACGAGTCGGCCCACGGCCATGAAATAGCGCGCCGGCTCAAGACCGAATCTTGACAGTGAAAGCGTGGTCAACACCTGGCCCGGAATACTGATCCCATTTGGAACATAATAAACATCCGGCCTATACTTCTCTATAAGTATGTCCCTGATATTTTTAGAAACAGCTATAATCAAATGGGCATGCCTTGCCCCAAGGCGCTCACCGAGCCGCAACATGAATCTTGCAAAAGGACCCCACTTTTTCCGTTTGTAATCCGGGCCGTGATCCGTTATCACCAGTACGAATCCCAGCCATCGGGCCGCAGGGGCCAAAAGAGAGGGCCCGATGGCGTGAATATGAACAATATCGTAATCCTTTCGACGCCGGCTCAACCATAATATCCCTATTGCCGTATGAAAGATCGCCTCAATGCTTTTCTTTCTGGGCGTCCAAAGGGGAATGACCTTAACCCCTTTGTATTCATATTGCTGGTTGCTTACATATCCTTTTCTGGCAAGTATCGTGACATCGCAGTTCAATTTTGCCAAACGGGGATATAATTCCTGGCAGTGCCTTTCTATGCCGCCCTGAACATTGGGAAATCCTCGCTGGCCGAGCACCACCACACGGATTTCTTTGAAGTTATTTTTTGTTAGGAAGCGGGACATACTTGTTCCAGGTGAATATCCTCGCCCCTCGCCCTTAGCATTCGCAACTTATTTCTTGCCACCCATTTGGCCGGAATGAGGATTCGTTTCTTCATCGCTGGGGACGCAGAACCGATCATCCAGCATTGTTTGACGCAGTTTTTCACTTTGTGTCTTACTTCATCGGCCTCTTTGCTGTTCCATATTTCATCAAAAGTTTTCTCCCTCAGGTTACCCATCACCATGGGCTCATCCGATCCATTGCAAGGCATGATACAGCCATAAGGATCCAGGAAAAAAACATCCGTGCCGACCTCACATGGCAGGGGCCGCCTCCCACCTCGAACTTTGTTAGCCAACCCCATGTTAAAATAGGCCCTGAACCAGTTTTTCGGCTTGTTTGTTTTTAGCAATTCAGCCGCGATTTTCTCAAATTCCCCAGCCACGGCCTCGGGATCTTTGAAACAGTTGTCGGTTTTATGAAAATAAAACGAATTATGAGTTGTTGCAGTGGCAAATTCCAGATTCATGGCTTTTGCCAGCCGATAAAGCTCTATCATATCTTTCGCGTTTCTGTCAGAAACCGTAATTCCGAAACCGATGTCCCGTAAACCCATATCATGAAGATTTACCAGGGTTCTGAGTACATGGTCGAACCCGTTTTTTAAACCTCTTAATTCATCATTGGCGGCGGGCAGCCCCTCGACGGAAATCCTGAAGCCGATCCGGTTGCCATACTTTCCGGCCAGCTTTACGATTTTTTTCGTATAATAGCCATTGGTGCTAATTACCAGCCGTCTGGTTTTCCTCAAGGCAATCTCGATGATCTCATCAAGATCGCCTCGAATGAGCGGTTCTCCTCCAGTGATATTTATAAAACGCAAATCTCCTGGAATTCGATTGACCAACTCAGGAGGAAATTCCTCTTCCTTTTTACTTGGATAGCGCCACGTGTTGCACATGTAGCACTTGGCATTACAACGGTAAGTTACGATCAGGCATGCTTCCATTTTTTGCTATTTTTCATTCTCCGGTTAACACTTAAGGAAATTGTATGATATTCCTTAGTATAAGGAACACTATGTAAAGGACTAAAAATGCAAACCACCTTTAGACTTCAATGAAGGATGCCATTTTTCGTTTGGTATTTATGGAAATCAAGGGATTGGTCATCAATAAATCCACGCGGAGACGTCCCTGCCGATGAGTCTTGAAAGATCCTTGATATCGTCAATGGTTTTCTCTTGTATATAGCTAACCACCTCTTTGGGAATTTCTGTATCAGAATCCTCGCTGGCGTTAAAGCGTCGAATAAATTTCACGATCCCGAGATTGTCCAAGAAAGCTTTGACCTTGAATAAATTCTCGCGCCTCAAGTAATCTCCTCCTTTGGCGATAATTTTTTCCAGAGATGCTGATTTGGGCTTCATGCTTATATTTTGTCGCTGTTCCAGGATATCAGGGTAAAAGTTTTCAACCTCGAGGAATCTATAAATGGATTCAATAAAGCTCTTCTTGTCCCGAACCAAATCATCAAACAGCAAAACCAGGATGTTTTTTTATCAAAATAATTATAATATCTTCTCAAATTTTTCGAATACATGACATTTGCAATAAATTCTGGCTCCTTAACAACGACTTTCTCTAGCGACCAGGTGGTGTATCCGCGTCTTATCCAGAGCTTGTACAACGAGTGAACCTGCTCTACTGGATTTCTTAATATGACAATTAGCCTGGCATCCGGTATGGCCGAATGTATCCGCTGGGCCGCGAGGGGATGAGTAAAATACGTCGGACAAATTTCCCCTTTCAATATCCCGGGATCCTCGTTCTTAAAAAAATTTTCATACCACGACAACCCATTGGAATAATGGTGAGAAAAAAACATGATTTCCTTTTCTCTTGGAACAAAAATATCGGGATGAGCGCTCAGCACCTCCTGGAGCCATGTAGTCCCCGCTCTATAAACGCCAATGCATAAAAAATCGGCAGCATTTATCTACCACTTTAATATCATTATCAGTCACTATCGCGGGAAAAGAACTTGGTTTGCTTCGCTCGCAATTGGAATATTGGAATCCTAAAATTCCAACATTTCAACAGGGCCTGATATACTGATCGTCGTAAAAAGAGCCTTTAGTTAATGGGTTGTAAAATTTCTATGACGTTAAATTACCTTTTCAACACTATCTCATAAAGATCCATGAGCCCGCGCCCATGCTGTTCAAGGGAATAGTATTTATTAACCCTGTCTCGAGAAGCTTTTCCCATTTTTTCCCTAATTCCGGGATGGTTCCAGAGATAGGAAATTTTTGACGCCAGTTGGGCGATCTTCCCCATTTCAAAGAGAAGGCCTGTCACGCCATCTTCAATCTGCTCTGGAATGCCGCCGATTTCAGAACCGATGACGGCCTTGCCATACGCCATTGCTTCCAATATAGCCATAGAACAATTTTCATACCATTCAGAAGGGACCACGACAAAGGAAGCATTTCGGATTAAGGTCATGAGCTCACCGCCTGTTTTGTAACCCACGAATTCCGGCCCTGAATATCGCGACCGTAACTCACCTTCTATTGGCCCTGTTCCGACGATTTTCAGAGGTATTTCCGGCTCAAGCAGGGCATGGGCCTTAAGAAGAGTCTCCACCCCTTTTTCCCTGGAAAGCCGTCCAAAATAAAGAATGTAGCCTCCATCGGCGTTTATGGGAATAAAGCGGTCCACGTCGATCCCGTTGGGCAGCACCGCTATTTTCCCAGGCGGAATTCTATACTTCTTCACGAAATTTGCCAGAAACCGGCTTGGCGTAATGAACAAGTCGACCCCCTCATAGCTTCTGCGCCACTTATGCCAGTAGCCCTCCACGGCAAGCATAAAACCCCGGAAAAGCGACTCCTGGCAGTTTGACCAGAGCGCTTTGTAAAAATGTCTTCCCTGGCACATCTCGCAGATCCGCCCCCTATTTAACATAAGATACGCGGGACAGACAAGCTTACCGTCATGCAGGGTTACGATTACTTTCACTCCCATTTTTTTTAAAACAGGAATAATGGCAGGTGTAATCTGGTGATATATATTGTGAAGATGGGCTATGTGAGGCCGCTCTTTTTCCACCAGATCCGTTATTTTCCTCACGGCCTCTCTTGAATGAACGAATGAGACAGCGGTTTTAAGGCCCCCGAGCAATCCTGAATAGCTATTGTAATCCACGTTGGAAACAAAATAATGAGCAAAATCCGAATGAACGTTTCTCGGATCATGCATAGAAAATTCGACAACATCAAAGCCTTTTTGCCGCAGATATTCTATTTCCTGGAAGAAAACGCTTTCGGAACCGCCGCCATGAAAAAAAAACTTGTTCGCAAGGACTATTTTCATGTTTGCTTTATTTGTTGCGGTGTCATTCAATTTAAGTTGAAATGCTCATGTTGATTCATCAGACACGTTCCTTGCATCCCACTATGTCCGCTCTGTATCGCTGAGCAGCTACATAGCCGGAGAAATACCAAAATAAATAAGCAAAGATATTCTGATGAAATGTATTAAAATACACAAATGACCCTGAGACTATCATTACCACACTTATCCAGCCAAGAGATATGGCCCCGGCGATATCGTCACGCGCTCTGAGATAAATCGAATCCTGCAAGACCAACCAAAAAAAGATAATAAAAAGAAGTACCCCAACAAGGCCCTGTTCCCACAGCAGATTCGACAAATCTGTCATTCCGGGCTCTAGTTGCCAATATTTCTTGTAATATTCTCCGGTAAGTTTGTCAGAGAAAGAACCGGATGCGTTCCCGATTCCAACACCCAGGAGGAGGTTGCCGGTTCTCGATAACTGGTCGA
The DNA here is from genome assembly GCA_003194485.1 of Deltaproteobacteria bacterium. NCBI lineage: Bacteria > Pseudomonadati > Myxococcota > Myxococcia > Deltaproteobacteria bacterium. The sequence goes on along the minus strand of PQXD01000005.1, from coordinate 6,516 downwards.
CAGCCAACTCTATTGAATCGAAGCGTCCAATACATTTCCTTTCTTGGCGCAATTTTTCTCCTCTATAGAGATACTCTTTAGTCTTACCTCTTTCCAAGAACTCTCCAAGCGTCAGACGGCCCTGGGACACTCTAATATGATCATAGACCTGCACAAAAATGACCATTAAAACCATACAGACCGCCATAACCGGCAGTATCCTCTTTATCCTGCTAATTTCATCGGACAAAAACAGTGCGGGAGATATCAAGGCAAAAGGAATAATCAGTAGCGAAACCTTGGTCTCATTCAGGGCAGTCGGAAGGAATAAGAGGCCGATCAGAATCAGCAGCGTCGATCGCTTTATTCGCCCTTTCAGATAAAAGGCGACAACTAGCGAAATAACGCATGCCAGGTATACAGACAGCACACCAGACGTGTTTGCACCGAGAGTCCCGCCAACAACGTCACCGGTCCCAACCCCTGCATACTTGATGAACCTCTGGTAGATTGTGACAGGACACTGGATGAGGGATAAAACCAATAGGAACTTGAGCTGCCTTCTTATCTGTTCGTCTGAAAAAGCATACGTAACCGGAAGGAAAAAGAAAGGCAGGTGCTTAAAATTAGAGCGAAGGCCCGCCAGCACCACTCCGGATGGTACCGCATTGACTATTATGCCGCCAAGAATGAACATGAAGAATAATAAGAAAAAGAGCAAATACTTGCGTTTCAGGGCAAAATGTTTCCGTATGGCGAATGACATAACAACCAGAGCTGCAGCCATAAGGGATAGAATCTCTGGCAGCCATGTGGCTATACGGGGCAGACTCCCCAGCTTGAATGCAATCCAGTCAAGGGAGAAAATGCTCAGAAATAGGACATAAAGGAGAATATTCATTTCAGTATTGTCAAAACTTTTCGACCTTGCGGTTAGCTTTTAGCCATTAGCGGTTAGCTTTTGGATAAAACTGTTCAACATCCTCTTTACTTCATTGACCTGTTGATTAAGTTCTCTATATGTTTCATCCTGCATATAATCGAGATCGCAAGCGAGAAGTAGCTGATACTCCACCTCGCTTACAGATCCGGCAGCGATGCTCATAAACCTGGCAAGTTCTCGCTCACTATCTCTTCCGCAACCTTCAGCGATGTTCGTCGGAACGGATGCCGCAGCCCTGCGCAACTGAACCGTAAGTCCAAATTGTTCATCAGAAGGAAAGTCTTTTGTGATTCTATAAACCTGTAGTGTGAGACGATGGGCCTTCTCCCATACCTTGAGTTCTCTAAAATCTCTCATCTCTACTCCTTCGGCCGGCTAACAGCTAAAAGCTAACAGCTAACAGCTACTAACCCACAGATCAAAACTTTTTTGCTAGGTAATCCGCAAATTTTCGGCCCTGAATAGCCCAATCGTAGTTTTGCCTCGCAAGCTCAGAGGCTCTTGTCGAGGATTTCTCAAGACTTGCGCGATGATCATATGCATACTCAATTGCTCGCCTAAAGTCCCCGACTGTTTCTCCTCTCGTCCAAACAGTGAAATCCTCATCTTTTAGTATATCCATGTGGGCCGGTATTGGTGTAAGAATCATTGGTTTGCCGCAGGCCATATATTCAAATACCTTGATCGGGCTTGACACGTTCCATTCCGGCCTATCTGGCAGCGGGCAGACACAACAATCGGCCCTCCAGATTTCACCTGGAATATCCTCATGGGGAAGAAGGCCCCTGAATACAATCCTGTCTGAAACCCCGTTTCGCTCGGCAAGCTCCTTCAATCCGGCAAGCCCAGGGCCTGCCCCGACGACTACGAAGCTTATATGCTTTCGGTATCTTTCATCAAGTTCAGCAATGGCCTCCACGACCCGACCGATACCCCTCTTTTCACTTATGGACCCATGATAAAACAAAACAAACTCATCTGGATCCTTTTTGAAGGTAGCCTGCTCACTGGGCTGAAATCGCCTGGTATTTACTCCGGACTGCCACAACACATAGTCGTTGAATCTCACATTAAATTCTTTCTCGACAGCAAGCCGAAGACGATCCGTAATAAAGGAATTTCCTCTGGCCAGATTGCGAAAAAAACGCAACGGAATTTTCCAAAACAACCAACGGTCTATGTGATCCCTTAACGAATCTATGTTTACTGGAACCGTTCTTATGTCAAGATGGATATTCTTCTTGCCGAATAGCCTCAGAAAAGGTGCGATTACCAGGCCCTTGGGCTGAAGTATGATAACGTCCTCTTTAGCTGTATTCCATAAAAGCCAGCAGAGTATATTCAGAAGTAGGCTAATACGAAAAACGCCGCTCAGATCGAGAGCGCGGAAATAAATCATATTAACCTTGTATCCCTTTGGGTAATACTTTGATGTTCCATAACCACTCAATATCGAGACATCATGGCCTTGCTTTATCAGGATTTCAGATATCTCGAGCCATGGACATTTGCCAGGTTTGAGGTCAAATCGATCGTGATCTACCCAAAGGATCCGCTTACAACTGACCATAACTGTACTCATTATTCCAGGAATCGAATGATCTTCTCAGCATTCTTCATAGAAAAATTATCAAATGCAAATGCCTGTGCCCGCTCTCCCATTTCGTTCCGGAGCTTAGTATTATTTATTAATATCGTGATGTGTTTGACTAATTGTTCATAAGTTTTAGAAAAGAAACCGATTCCCTTATCATCAATAACATTATCAGGGTTGATATTGAGGCTGACCACAGGGACCTTTCGCATCCATGCCTGAATAAACGTATTAGGAAACCCTTCAATTCTGCTGGTATTTACAAAGATATGGGCTTTGGCGAGAACCTCATTGACTTCGTCTAGCCTGACTTTCCTAGTTATGACCAAAGCGAACGAAATTATCCTTATAAATACAATGAGTTAAAAGATAATTATTGTATACACTACAAATTATTAAAAAATTCAGTAAGTTACATATGTATCAATGTACAAAATACTCATAACTCCTTGAAATTATTTATTTAAAATGTAAATATTTCAGTGTATACAATAATACTGCCCCTTACTTACTGAAATTTAAAGCTTTTTTACCAAAAAGTCAAAATAAGTAGGAAAGTCAGGCTAGTGAACGCTTGCCGAGATATTCGAGGTTTTCCACAGCAGCTATTTTTCTGAGCAAGTTATTGCTCCACTCATTTTTATAGGCATTACCAATCATGATAAATCTGACACCTTTAATGCTTTGTAGATCCTTGGCAATTCTCAAGAAAACTTCTGGCTGCTTTTTGGGTTTCATATTTGCAACCCAAACTATCTCAATTTGACGGCCTTTTTCGATATTTTCTTGCGGAAGCGGATGAAAATTGGACACAATTGCATTCGCCGTTCTACCATAATACCGGAAAAGTAAGTCGGCCTCATTTCCTGTTTGTGTAATAATATAGTCCGCGTGTTTAATTCCGTACTCAAGAGCTTTTTTATCCAAAAAACGAAAAATATAATTCAACGAAAATTTGCCTGGAGAGGGACATACATCCGAATCATTTGCAACAAACCAAATCATTTTACAGCTATTATTCTTCGCATAGTAAGCGGCAATACCAGTATAAGCGCAACCAACGCGCTGCAATATCACTTCCGGGCGGATGCTGTTTAAAGCTGAAAGCAGATTTCTAGCATCAAACAAAAAACTATAACGGCGAATTCTATACTTGTAACTTACACATATAATAGAATATTCAGGAGAAGAAAATGAAGGATTAACATCTCTAGCGAGATAAGTAATATCAAATAATCCTCGGGCCGCCAATATCTCAAGCAAGAGCTTCAGTTGATACTCAGATCCACCGAAACAGGCCGCCCAATGACATGGTGAAATAATACATATTTTCTTTTTGCTTTTCGTCACTTCAGCTATCTATGGCGGCATAACTACCGTCAACCGGAGATTATGTAGTGATTGTCACTTGAGGCATCCATGTCTGGCAGCGCGAGCATCTTCCCTAAGGAGCCGATTCATCCTGCATATTATATAAGAGCGAAATGCTATGACATTAGAATCCATAGCGGGCTTGGCCGGCCTGCGCCCCATTTTCTTTTTTAGACTGGCTGGTATATATGGCTTGACAAATGCCTTTAAGGATTTCCTCACTTTTCCTGGCTCTACATCAACAACCTTTACACTACCTAAAATACATTCTACTAATTCGTCTGATAATAATGTCCTTGCATTCTCTGAATCTAGCCCTTTATGCAATAAGTCTACGATCCGGCGTGTCTTTAAGATATCCACATAGCTAGCAATAGCTGGCATATCCGCAAACACAATTGGAGGACTAAGAGAGCCTACTATTCTTCTGAGAAGTTTTTTATCAGTTCTCAGATGATCAGGCAGTCTTCTGACTTGTTCTATAATCCTTCTTGAGAGTAAAGGGTTAATGACTTCGATGTACGGCAGTTTTAAATCACTTAAAGCAGCAAACCGCACTGGTATCTCAAACTCAGCGTTGATCCTGTCTCGCCAGGAGCCCAATGTTTCGTTGTCTTGCTTTTCAAAGGACAAAGGCCGTGCTTGATAATGCTTATTAATTAGTTTGCTTGCCAATGGCGTATGTTCATAATCAGAAAATACGGTAAGCCCCATATTGATGTAGACTTCATTGGGAGTGGATACTGTCTTGCAACCAAATGCTTCATCACCACGTATAATACCTTGATATCCTGATTCATAAAGTTGCTTCCAGATCCTGAAACCGTCCATATATCCGGAAATATGATCTATCCGACCTTCACCAGCCACAAGAAATCGTCTAAATATTTTTTCTATTGGCTCATCTGATATATCTGTGTGGAAATAGCAATGGTCTATATAATAGTGTTTTGCTAAGGCCCTCGCGACATATGCATCATTTCTCTTGTCACGCAGTGAGGATTCAAGGCCCCAAGTGACGGCTTTGGCCTTGTCGATTTTTTAACATCAGGAGAATTGCTCTGCTGTCAAAGCCGCCAGACAAAGGCAATATCCATTTCGAAAAATCTATACTGAGATTATCAAAGGTCTCCTCCATAGCTTTTTTTAACCGAATCTCATGTTCTTCATCCGGCAAATCGACCGGTTCATAAATTACCTTTTCTTTTTTAATCTCTGTTTCCCATGAGGAACGATCAAGAATCAGGCGAGCATTACCCTCCAAACTATGTATCCTCTTGTCCCAAGAAAGTCCTGGCCCCAAAGTCCCGGAAGACAACATCCACGAAAACGCCTCTTCGTTCGGCTGAAAATCCTGAAGAAAAAAAACAATGGCACGTTGTGATGTAGAAGCAATAAAGGCGTCTTCCGTTTGTACATACCAGATGGTTCTAGAGCCGACTATATCGGTAATCAGCTCAACTTTATTCTCATCACTTCGAAACAATGCGTAAGATCCGTCCGGAATTCCGGCCATTGGTCTCCACCAGTTTTTTTGTGTTCCCCAAAAAGTTCCCATACAGACACTGTAGTTCCTGATAGGCAAAGATTCTGCAGGGTTAAAAATCGCTATTGAAACTCCATAATTACTGATTATTTTGGGAGGCCGGGGAGAAATGTTGTCTGGGGCTAATCTTCTTGATAGTATTTTGACTTCTTTGTCAAATTTGGGACGCTGCTTACGATCTTTAGTGCATACAAATACAATCTTAGACATAAATTATTTATACTTTGGTATCCTTCATTCACCGGGGTACACTTTTTTCGAAAAAGCGGGTAATGTAAAATACTTTTCTATCATCTACTTCACACAAAATTGGAGTTTTTCTTCAGTCGTTATTGCGATCGGGTCTTGTCTTTCTCCCAATTGGTAAATATTCAGCTTCGCAACCCCGGGGACATAGTGATCCTTATGTAGTTTTTTCAGTTGATCTTCGGAGACTGCCTCCCCGCTCTCCACGAAAACGGCGCCATTGAAACTATCGTTGTTGACATATATGAAGGGATTATTTTTCAGAAATGCCTTTACACCATCCGTCTTGCGCAAAGGCTTTATCAAAAACCCCATGGGCCATGGATTTTGGTGCGATAGTCGCATGCCTCTTCTCTTTTTAAATACCAGTACACCATCCTTCAGGAATGCCCGCGAAGCGCCAACGTTTACTTTCTTATAACCCTTTTCCATCAAATATAAAATCATGTAATAGTACAAAGCCGATACAACGCCTGCCCTAAGATAGTGCATGTTGCCATCCTTTATGCCTAATTCTTTTGCATATACGGAATCATCTTCGAAGACAAGCAAACTACACCCGACATATTTGCTCTTGTTTTTTAAGAAAAGTAGTTCACCGCAACTGAAGTAGTGCCTCAATTGCTCATACGAACGTAGGAGTGCCCTGTCACCATGAGCTCTCGTAATATATGGAACATACATGTTATGGTAAAAATGATCGAATTGATGGTACTGTCAACTTTTTTGTGTGAATTTCTCATAGGCCAATTCTTTGAGAAAAGGCAGGTTGTTACGCACTTTTCCTATTGGGTTTGATCTCCAATGCAATTCCATTCTCAGAGAGATAAAGGCCAG